>JBGAJT010000020.1:0-20873 GCA_044224785.1 Candidatus Nanopelagicales bacterium
CGGCCGGCGGTTCCGCGCCGCCGACGCGCTCGCGAAGGGCCTCGTCGACGAGCTCGTCGACGCCACCGTCGACCTCGTCCCCGCGGCGCGGCGCTGGATCCATGCGCATCCCGACGCCGCGCAGCCGTGGGACCTGCCGGGCTTCCGGATCCCTGGCGGCGCACCGGGATCGGCGTCGCTGGCGCAGGTGCTCCCGGCCCTGCCCGCCCTGCTGCGCAAGCAGACGCACGGCTCGCCCGACCCGGCGCCGCGCAACCTGCTGGCGGCCGCGGTCGAGGGCGCGCAGGTCGACGTCGACAGCGCGCAGCTGATCGAGGCGCGGTACTTCACCGAGCTGGCGTGCGGTCAGATCTCCACCAACATCGTGCAGACGCTGTTCTTCGACCTGCAGGCGCTCGACCGCGGCGCGAGCCGCCCGACCGGCTACGAGGAGCGTCGAGCGTCGAAGGCCGTCGTCCTCGGGGCCGGGATGATGGGCGCCGGCATCGCCTACGTCTGCGCGAAGGCGGGGATGGACGTCGTGCTCAAGGACGTCTCGGTCGAGGCCGCCGAGCGCGGCAAGGGCTACAGCACGCGCATCCTCGACCGGTCGGTCGCATCCGGTCGCCTCACGGCCGAGCAGCGCGACGCGACCCTCGCGCGCATCCACGCCACGGCCGATGCCGGCGACGCCGCGGGCGCCGACCTGCTCATCGAGGCGGTCTTCGAGGACCCGGAGCTCAAGTCCCGTGTCATCGCCGAGGTGCTCCCCCACCTCGCGCCCGACGCGCTGCTCGCGTCGAACACGTCGACCCTGCCGATCACCGGGCTCGCCGGGTCGTTGCCTGACCCGTCGGCGTTCCTCGGCCTGCACTTCTTCTCGCCCGTCGACAGGATGCCGCTGCTCGAGATCGTCGTGGGAGCAGCGACGAGCGACGCGACGCTCGCGCGGGCGATGGACGTGGCGCGGCAGATCGCCAAGACGCCCATCGTCGTCAACGACAGCCGCGGCTTCTTCACCAGCCGGGTCATCGGCGAGTTCCTCAACGAGGCGCTCGCGATGCTCGGCGAAGGCGTTCCGGCGTCGTCCATCGAGCAGGCCGCGACGCAGGCCGGCTACCCCGTCGGTCCGCTCGCGCTGGTCGACGAGCTCACGCTCACGCTGAGCCGGCGGATCCGCGAGCAGACGCACGAGGCGCTGCGGGCCGCCGGCGTCGACGTCCCGCAGCACCCGGCCGCGGTGGTCGTCGACCGGATGATCGACGAGTTCGGTCGCACCGGTCGCGCCGGGGGTGCGGGCTTCTACGACTACGCCGACGGCCGGCGCGTCGGCCTGTGGCCGGGCCTCGCCGACGCGTTCGGCGGCGACCTCCACTTCGCGTTCGCCGACCTGCAGGAGCGCATGCTGTTCGCCCAGGCGATCGACGCCGTGCGCTGCCTCGACGAGGGCGTGCTGCGCTCGGTCACCGACGGCAACGTGGGCTCGATCCTCGGGATCGGCTACCCCGCCTGGACCGGAGGGGTCCTGCAGTACGTCGACCAGTACGAGGGCGGCGTGCCCGGCTTCACCGCCCGCGCCCGCGAGCTCGAGAGCCGCTACGGCGCGCGGTTCGCACCGCCGGCGTCGTTGGTCGCGCGCGCCGAGGCGGGGGTGACCGTGCGATGACGGACCTCGGTGCACCGACCGCCCTCGTCACGGGCACGTCGTCCGGCTTCGGCCGCGGTGTGGCGCAACGGCTCTCGTCGCTGGGCTGGCGGGTGCTGGGCACCGTGCGCTCCGACGAGGACGGGCTGCCGTTCGAGACCGTCCGGTGCGACGTCACCGACGATGCGGCCGTGGCGCGGCTCGGCACGGAGGTACAGCGGCGGTGGGGCCGGCTCGACGCGCTGGTGAACAACGCAGGTGCAGCGCTGGCCGGGCCCGCCGAGGAGCTGTCGACCGACGAGATCCGCTGGCAGCTCGACGTCAACCTCGTCGGCCCGCTCGCGGTCCTGCGCGCGTGCCTCCCCGCGCTGCGCGCGGCGCAGGGCGTGGTCGTGCAGGTCTCGAGCGAGTCGGGGATCTCCGGCGACGGCATGTTCTCGGCGTACAACGCCTCGAAGTTCGGCCTCGAGGGAGCGTCGGAGGCGCTGGCTCAGGAGCTGGCACCGCACGAGGTCCGCGTCGTCATCGTGGAGCCGGGAGCCTTCAGGACCGGGATCTCCCGGCGCGCACGGCAGGCCGCCGACCGCGGGTCGGCGCTGGTCTACGACGACGGCTGGGCCGGCCTCGACGGCTGGGCCGAGTGGCACGGTTCGGCCAGCGCCGATCCGGCGGGCGCTGTCGACGCGATCGTCGCGGCGGTGCTGCGGCAGGACGCACCGCTGCGCCTCCCGGTCGGGGACGGGATCGCCGAGAAGCTGCGAGCGCACGCTGCGGAGCTCCTCGCGCAGGCCGACGCGGCCGAGGAGTTCCTCGGCTCGCTGTGACAACACCGCGCCGACCCGCGATGCGTCGGTGCGACATGACGGTGCCCCGCGCTGCTCGGTGAGCGACGCGGGGCGCTGCCCTCTCGATCGGTCAGGCGGGGCCGGACTCGCGGACCCGCTGGACCTCCTCCATGGCCGCACGCAGCTGGCCGAGCCACTCGTCGCTGTGCTTGCCGACGAGCTTCACGCACCAGGCCAGCGCGTCGCTGCGCGACTTCGCGACGCCGGCGTCGACCAGCGTGTCGAGCACGGCGCGCTCGGGCTGACGCAGGCGCGTCATCACTGGCACGGACAGCGTCGTGAACAGCACGCGCTGGTCGGCGACCTCGACGCCCCACGCGACCTTGCGGCCGGTGCGGTGCTCGAGCTCGCGGGCGATCTCGATGCGCTTGTCGCGGGTGTCCTCGCGGAACCCCTTCACGCGGCCGCGCAGCGCGGCGGCGCGCTCGGCGTCGCTCGCACCCTCGGCGAGGTCGGGCACGGCGAGCCGGCCGACGACGGTGATCTCCTCGCGGTCCGCGGTCACCTCGGGGGCGCCGTCGAACCAGTCCTGCGGCAGCCGGTCCGACAGCCAGCCCCTGATCTCCTCGTTGCTTGTCATGCGTACATGATTACACCATTACAGCCGAGGTCAACCCGTGTCCGCTCCGGGCGGACAGAGCCGGCGCGGGCGCTGCCTGGGGACGGACTGGGGAGCGCTGGCTGCCTCTTTGGCGGCCTGGGGCACCTTCATGCGGGATCTGGGGAGGGGTGGCGGGCGCCGAGGGCGGTGGCGAGGGCGGCGGGGTCGGTGGTGGGGGCGTCGCAGACGAAGTGGCGGCAGACGTACGCCGCGGGGGCGCCCGCGACCAGGCCACGGTCGGCCAGCAGCGGGTGCGCCGAGCCGGGGATGCCGCGCACGACCACCGCGCCCGGCGCCGTGCCGCTCCACGCCGCGCGCACGAGCGCCTCGGTCGCCGGGTCCTCGCCGCCGACGACGGCGACCTCGCGCGGACCGTCGACCCAGCCCTCGAGCGCCGCCATCGCCTGGCCGGAGAAGCGCGGGTGCTCGGCGACGAGCGGGACGAGCGGCGCGAGCGCCTCCTCGGCGGCGGTGCGGTGCGCCGCCGAGCCGGTGAGCGCCGCGTAGGAGAGCAGCGCCGTGGCCACCGCGCTCCAGCCCGAGGGGCTCGCGTTGTCGCCGGGGTCCTGCGGCCGCATCACGAGCGACTCGGCGTCGTGGGCGGTGTCGAAGAAGCCGCCGGTCGCGTCGTCGCGGAAGCGGGCGAGCGCGTCGTCGAGCAGCTCGCCGGCCTTCGTGAGCCAGGCGTCGTCGCCCGTCACCTGGTGCACGACGAGGAACGCGTCGGCCACGCAGCCGAGGTCGTCGAGGACCGCGGCGGGCGTACCCGCGACGCCGTCGCGCGAGACGCGCAGCAGCCGGCCGTCGGCGTCGCGGTGCAGCCGGTCGAGCAGCGTCGCCGCCTGGACGGCGGCCGAGATCCACTGCGGCTCATCGAGGATCGCACCGGCCTCGGCGAGCGCGGCGATGGCGAGCCCGTTCCAGGCGGCGACCACCTTGTCGTCACGACCAGGCTGCGGCCGCTGGTCGCGCGCGGCCAGCACGCGACGGCGTACGTCGCCCCACCGCTGCGGGTCGTCGGGCTCGGCGCGCAGCTGCAGCACCGACGTGCCGTGCTCGAAGGTCCCGCTCTCGGTGACGTCGAGCAGCTGCGCGGCCCACGCGCCGTCGTCCTCGCCGAGCACCTCGACGAGCTGCTCCGGCGTCCAGGCGTAGGTCAGACCCTCGACGCCGTCGGTATCGGCGTCGAGCGCGGAGATGAAGGCACCCTCGCGGGATCGCATGTCGCGCAACAGGAATCCGGCAGTGTCGCGGACGACGCGCTCCGCGACCGGAGCGCCCGTGGCGCGCCACCAGTGCGCGTAGACGCGCAGCAGCAGGCCGTTGTCGTAGAGCATCTTCTCGAAGTGCGGTACGACCCAGTCGGCGTCGACGGAGTACCTCGCGAACCCGCCGGCGAGCTGGTCGTACATGCCGCCGCCCGCCATCGCGCGCAGCGTCCCCTCCGCCATCGCGAGCGCCTCCTCGGAGCCCGTGCGCGCGTGGTGGCGCAGCAGCGCCTCGAGCACCATCGACGGCGGGAACTTGGGCGCTCGGCCGAATCCGCCGCGGGCAGCGTCGTACTGGCGGCCGATCGTCGTGACGGCCGCCGCGAGCACCGTCGGCATGAGTCGGGCGTCCAGCGGAGCCGCTCCCCCGGCGACGGCGGCCCGCTCGGCGAGCGACGAGGTGATCCGCGACGCGGCATCGAGCACGCGCGACCGCTCGGTCTCCCAGGTGCCGCTGACGGCCTCGAGCAGCTGGCGGAACGACGGCATGCCGTGGCGCGGCTCCGGCGGGAAGTAGGTGCCGGCGTAGAACGGCTCGCCGTCGGCGGTGAGGAACGCGGTCATCGGCCAGCCACCGTGACCGGTGAGGGCCTGTGTCGCGGCCATGTAGACGGCGTCGACGTCGGGCCGCTCCTCGCGGTCGACCTTCACCGCGACGAAGTGCTGGTTGAGGTACGCCGCGACGTCGGCGTCCTCGAACGACTCGTGCGCCATCACGTGGCACCAGTGGCACGCGGCGTACCCGACGCTCAGCAGCACCGGGACGTCGCGGCGACGCGCCTCCTCGAACGCGGCGGGCCCCCACTCCTGCCAGTCGACGGGGTTGTCCTGGTGCTGCTGCAGGTAGGGGGACGTCGACGACGCGAGACGGTTCGGCACTCCCCCATCCTGCGTTCCCGCAGCCCGTGCCGCACCCACGCTGTGTCAGCAACCCGACTGAACCGATCGCGCAACACCCCAATCCAGGGGGTTCCGGCCGCCCTACGCTCCGATCACCGCGGCGTCCTGGGTCTCGCCGCGCAGCCCTGGGGGTGCGCCATGACCGGTTCCACCGAGCACGACGGCTGGAGCGACGCCGACGAGCACGTCGACCTCCTCGCCGACCGGACGACCTCGAGCGACCGAGCGGCCGATCCGCGCGCGCTCGGCTCACCGCTGCGCGCGGTGGCCGCCGGGTGCGCCGCGACGATCGCGTTCGGCCTCGCGCTCCTCGTCGAGGACCGCTACGCCGAGGCGCCGGCAGCGGGCGGGCTCACCGCAGCTGCCGCCCTCGCCCTGGCGGTCGTGGTCTGGCGGCTGCTGTCGCACGACACCCGCGCGACGTGGTGGGCGGCGCTCGGCGTGGGCGGTGGTGTGGTGGTCGCGCAGAGCGCCGCGACAGCCGCCGGCTACGCCGCCGTCAGCGACGACCTCGGCCGGCTCGGGCTCCCCGTCGGCATCCTCGGCCTGCTGGCCGCGCTGGTGCTCGCGGGCTGCGCCGGCCTCGCGCTGCACGACGCGCGGCAACGGACCGCGCAACGCCTGTCGCCCCAGCAGCGCTGGGCCGGCATCGCGATCGCCGTCGTCGGCGTGAGCACCCTGGGCATGGCCCACGCTGCCGCCGTCTCACCGATCACCGCGGAGGAGAACGCGCTGCTGGCGGACGCGGCGCACGTCGGTCACGGCTCGGCTGCCACGTCCGCGAGCACCGACGCCTACTGGGCTGCGGTGCAAGGTGCGCCGTACCACCCCACCGGCGTCGTGCGGACCTACTACGTCGAGGCCGACGAGGTCGTCTGGAACTACGCGCCGAGCGGACGGAACCAGATCATCGGCGAGCCGTTCGACGAGACCGCCGACGTGTTCGTGAAGCGCGGCCCCGGACGCATCGGATCGTCCTACCTCAAGTGCCTCTACCGCGGCTACACCGACGGCTCGTTCTCCACCCGCATGCAGGTGCCGGCGTCCGAGTCCTACCTCGGTTTCATGGGCCCCGTCATGCGCGGCGAGGTGGGCGACACGATCAAGGTCGTCTTCCGCAACACCTGCCGGATCCCAGCGAGCGTGCACCCGCACGGCGTCTTCTACCAGAAGGCCTCCGAGGGAGCGCCGTACGCCGACAACACCAGCGGCATGGACAAGAAGGACGACGCGGTCCCGCGGTACGCGACGCACACCTACACCTGGCTGGTGCCCGACCGAGCCGGACCCGGGCCCCACGACGGCAGCTCGGTCATGTGGATGTACCACTCGCACACCGACGAGGTCGGTGACACCTACGCGGGCCTGCAGGGCTTCATGGTCGTGACGGCGAAGGGCATGGCGCGCGCCGACGGCTCGCCCAAGGACGTCGACCGCGAGATCTTCGAGCTCTTCTCGGTCATGAACGAGAACAACAGCCCCTACCTCGACACCAACGTGCGCCGCTATGCCCAGCAGCCCTACGCCGCGCCGGACGACGAGGACTTCGGCGAGTCGAACCTCATGCACTCCATCAACGGCTACGTCTACGGCAACCAGCCGGTCGTCAGCATCAAGCGAGGCCAGCACGTGCGCTGGTACCTCATGAGCATGGGTACCGAGGTCGATCTGCACACGCCGCACTGGCACGGCAACACCGTGCTGTCGATGGGGATGCGCATGGACGTCGTGAACCTGCTGCCGGCCACGATGGTGACGGCCGACATGGTCCCCGACGACCCCGGCACGTGGCTGTTCCACTGCCACGTCAACGACCACCTGACCGCCGGGATGATCACCCGCTACAAGGTCACCTGACGTCGTCGTCCTGTTGATGTGTGTCCACGCGGGGCTATGGCCCCGCGTGGACACACATCAACGGCCTCGGATGGCGGTGAGCCCGTTGCGGTTGAGGGCGGCGACGATGCGGTCGACGGGCGCGAGCGACATCGCGCCCTGACCCATCGCGGCGAGGGCGCGCAGCGGGAGCCCGGCGATCGACCCCTCGAACAGGTCGCGGTTCGAGCCGTCGTCGTCGGCCGGGATCATCTTCTCCATCTCGCGCCGCACGAGCCGGGCGAGCACGGATCCGAGCACCGTGGCGTCGACCTCGCCGATGGTCGAGATCCGGGTGAACGGGCGGGTGTCCTCCGCCGGCGGCACCCGGCCGCCGAGCAGGCGCGCGAACTCCGCCTCGGTCGCTACGGCGTCGCCGGTCGCAGCCACCGGCGTCACGACGTCGGACGACGTGACGGTCACCGTGCCCGAGAGCGGCAGGTCGACGCTCGAGGTCCCGACCAGCACCGCGTACTCGCCGCCGTCGACGGCCCAGCGGCGGTTCGCCGTGTCCCACACCGAGTACAGGCGTCGCTCGATCGGGACCGTGACCTCGACCGAACCACCGGCTGCAGCACGCACCCGGGCGAAGCCCGCCAGCTCCTTCGCCGGACGCGGCACGGGCGACGACGACGCGCGCACGTAGACCTGCACCGCGGTCGAGCCGTCGCGGTCGCCGGTGTTCGTGGCGCGCAGGGTGACCGACGAGCCGTCGTCGGCGACGACGAGGTCCGAGAGGTCCCACGTCGTGTAGCCCAGGCCGTGCCCGAACGGGAAGCGCGCGGGCACGTCGAAGGTATCGTGGAAGCGGTAGCCGACCCACTGCGTCTCGCGGTGCTGCACCTGCCGGGGCAGCCCGGGGAAATTCGCGTCCGACGGCAGCGCGGCGATCGACTCGGGCAGGCTCTCGGCCAGCCGGCCACCGGGCTCGACGACGCCGAGCAGCACGTCGGCGAGGGCCGACCCCGACGCCTGACCGCCGAGGTAGGCCTCGACGAGCGCGGCAGGGGTGTCGGCCCACGGCAGCTCGAGCGAGCCGCCGTTCTGCACGACGACGACGGTGCGCCGGTTCGCCGCGCAGACCGCACGCACGAGGTCCTCCATCGACTCCGGCAGCCGCACCGCAGGACGGTCGCGCGACTCGATCTCCTCCCCCGCGGGGAACCCGACGACGAGGACGACCGCCTCGGCCTTCGACGCCAGGACCACGGCCTCGGAGACCTCGGCCGCGGTCGACTCCCCGGTCACCGGGTCGTAGCCGGGCGCGAAGGGCGCATCCACCAGGAGCGCCGAGCGCAGCGAGTCGACCCGCGTGGGGCTGACGCGCGACGACCCGCCGCCCTGGTACCGCGGGTCGTCGGCGTACGCGCCGATGACGACGAGGCCCTCGGCCGACGCCAGCGGGAGCAGCCCGTCGTTGGTCAGCAGCACGGTGCCGGCTGCGGCCGCACGCCGGGCGAGGACGTGGTGCGCGTCCTTGTCCGCGACCGTCTTCTCCGCGCGCAGCGCCTCGCCGCGCAGCGCCAGCTCGACGACGCGCGCCGCCGACTCGCGCAGCCGGCTCTCGGCCAGGGTGCCGTCGGCGAGCGCGGCGAGCACCTCCGGGTCGTAGATGCGGCCGCTGCTGGGCATCTCGAGGTCCATCCCGGCCTCGAGCGCCTTCACCCGGTCGTTGGTGCCGCCCCAGTCCGACACGACGAGACCGTCGAAGCCCCACTCGTCGCGCAGGACCTCGCGCAGCAGGTGCACGTGGTCGCTCGCGTGCACCCCGTTGATGCGGTTGTACGACGTCATCACGGCGGCGGGAGCCGAGCGCTCGACCGCGATCTCGAAGCCGCGCAGGTAGATCTCGCGCAGCGTCCGCTCGTCGACGACGGCGTCGACGACCATGCGCATCGTCTCCTGGTTGTTGACGGCGTAGTGCTTGAGGCACGCGCCGACCCCGTGGCTCTGCACGCCCTGCACCAGCGCGGCCGCCATCGATCCGGAGAGCAGCGGGTCCTCGGAGAAGTACTCGAAGTTGCGGCCGCCCCGCGGGTGCCGCTTGATGTTGAGACCCGGCCCGAGCAGGAGCGCGACGTCCTCCGCGCGCGCCTCGGCACCGAGCGCCTCCCCCACCTCGCGCACCAGGTCGAGGTTCCAGGTAGAGGCGAGCACCGTGGCCACCGGGAAGCAGGTCGACGGGACGCTGTCGTTGAGGCCGACGTGGTCGGTGTCGCCGATCTGCTTGCGCAGCCCGTGCGGCCCGTCGGTCATCATCACCGACGGGACCCGGCCCGGGACCGGCGCCGTCGTCCAGAAATCCTTGCCGCAGACGAGGGACAGGCACTCGTCGACGCTGAGCCCGGCGACGATCTCCTGGGCACGGGTGCGCTCGGCTGCGGTCATGGCACTTCCCCCTCGCGTGGACGTCCTCTCGAACCTATCCCCGGCGGCCGCGGGACGCCGAGGGCGGGCTTCCACCCAAGCGGTGGACGGCCGCACGACCGGTGGGCGACGAGCATGGGTGCCTGGCTAGGGTCGCCGGGGGGCCAGCGCAGGAGGTCGGACATGTCGACGGCGGAGCAGGACAGGCTCGACGAGGTCGCGGCCGGCGCCGCCGGCTGGCGCCGCTGGGGCACCTACCTCAGCGAGCGCGCCTGGGGCACTGTGCGCGAGGACTACAGCGAGGACGGCGACGCCTGGTCGTACTTCCCGTTCGAGCACGCGCGCGCCCGGGCGTTCCGCTGGAACGAGGACGGCATGGCCGGCTGGTGCGACGACGCCCAGACGGTCTGCCTGGGCATCGCCCTGTGGAACGGCGTCGACCCGATCCTCAAGGAGCGCCCCTACGGCCTGACCAACGCGCAGGGCAACCACGGCGAGGACGTCAAGGACTACTGGTTCTACACCGACAACCTGCCGACCCACGCCTACTCCTCGATGGTCTACAAGTACCCGCAGGCCGTGTTCCCCTACGACGACCTGCTGCGCACCAACCAGCAGCGCGGGCAGGACGTCGGCGAGTACGAGCTGTTCGACGCGCTGCACGACGAGTGGCTCGCGAACCGCTACTTCGACGTCGAGGTGGAGTACGCCAAGGCCTCGCCCGAGGACCTGGTCCAGCGCATCACCGTGACCAACCGCGGCGACCGCGCGGCGCCGGTGCACGTGCTGCCGCAGCTCTGGTACCGCAACACCTGGCGCTGGCAGGGCACCGAGGCACCGGTCATCGAGAAGCACGCCGCCGGTGTCGCGCGCACCGAGCACGAGGCCCTCGGCGAGCGCTGGTTCAGCGTGACGTCGTCGGTCGACGCCGCACCCGAGCTGCTGTTCTGCGAGAACGAGACCAACAACGAGCTCCTGTTCGGATCGCCCAACGCGACGACGACGACGAAGGACGGCGTGGACCAGTACGTCGTCCACGGTCACGAGGACGCCGTCTCGCGCGAGGCCGGCAGCAAGGTCGCCGCGCACGTGAGCGCGGTGCTCGAGCCCGGAGCCTCGCTGACCGTGACCGTCCGCTTCGCGCCCGCGCGGCTCACGCTGCCGTTCGACGACGTCGAGGACGTGCTCGCCGCCCGCCGGTCCGAGGCCGACGAGTTCTACGCCGACCTCGCGCGCCGCGCCGTCGAGCCGCTGAGCGACGACGAGCGCCTCGTGCAGCGGCAGGCGCTCGCCGGCCTGCTGTGGTGCAAGCAGTACTACCACTACGGCGTACGCCGCTGGCTGCAAGGAGATCCGGGCGAGCCGACGCCGCCGGCCGTGCGCTGGCACGCGCGCAACTCCGACTGGCAGCACTTCGCCTTCGCCGACGTGATCCTCATGCCCGACGCGTGGGAGTACTCCTGGTTCGCTGCCTGGGACCTCGCCTTCCACTGCGTGACGATGGCGATGGTCGACGCCGAGTTCGCCAAGGACCAGCTGCTCATCCTGCTCTCGTCGAGCACGCAGCACCCGCACGGCCAGATCCCGGCCTACGAGTGGAACTTCGGCGACACCAACCCGCCCGTCCACGCGTGGGCGGCGTGGCAGGTCTACACGCTCGACAAGCAGCGCACCGGCGTCGGCGACATCGCCTTCCTGTCGTCGGTCTACCGCGCCGTCACCCTCGACGTCATGTGGTGGCTCAACCAGAAGGACTCCGCCGACCGCGGCGTCTTCGGCGGCGGCTTCCTCGGCATGGACAACATCGGCGTCTTCGACCGCGACGAGCCGCTGCCGACCGGCGGCACGCTCGCGCAGGTCGACGGCACCGCATGGATGGCCACACTGGTGCTGCAGATGCTCGAGATCACCGTCGAGCTCTCGCACCACGACCCCGAGTACCTGCGCATGTTCGGGCGCTGGGTGTGGGACGGCTGGCTCGTCGCGCACTCGCTCGAGCGGGGCGCGTCCGACGTGAGCCTCTGGAACGACGAGACGGGGTTCTACCACGACGTCATCGAGATGCCCGACGGGTCGGCGGAGTCGCTCGAGGTCTTCTCCATGCAGTCGGTGGTCCCGCTCTTCGCGGGGATCGCCGTGCGGGCCGACGACGTCGAGGCGCTCAGCACGATGGAGGCCGAGATCCGCCGCGTGCGTGCGACGTACTACATCCCCGACTCGTTCGCCCCGCTCGCGATCTCCGGCGGCGACGGGACGCACCACATGATGGCCGTGGTCGGCCACCACCGTCTCGAGCGGATGCTCGAGCGCATCCTCGACCCCGAGCAGTTCCTCTCGCCGCACGGCATCCGCTCGATCTCGCGCGCCCACCTCGACCACCCGTACGTCTACCGCGTGGGCGACCAGGAGTACGCCGTCACCTACACGCCGGCCGAGTCGGCGAACCGGATGTTCGGCGGCAACTCCAACTGGCGCGGCCCGGTGTGGATGCCGATGAACTTCCTGCTGGTGCAGGCGCTCGCGTCGTACGCCGCGTTCCTCGGCGACACCTTCCAGGTGAGCGACCCCACCGGCGCGGCCGAGAAGGTGCCGCTGCGCGACGTGGTCGACGACCTCGCGCGGCGCCTCTCCGGCCTGCTGGTGCGCGGCGACGACGGGCGGCGCCCGGTGCTCGGTGCGAACGACTACTTCCAGACCGACCCGCACTGGCGCGACCTCGTGCCGTTCTACGAGTACTTCGACGGCGACACCGGCCGCGGAGTCGGCGCGAGCCACCAGACCGGCTGGACCGCGCTCGTCGCCGTCCTGCTCCAGTACCGGGGACGCGTCCGCTTCGACGACGTCTGACCATCACGGACCTCGGCAGCTGTGGTGCGGTTCCCCACGACATGACGGAGGGGACGGACCGGGTGGTCCGTCCCCTCCGTCGCGTCTAGGTCGATCAGCCGCGCAGCGCGTCGGCGAGCTCGCGGAACTCCTCGACCAGGACGTTCATGTCGGCCGAGGTGTGCGCGAACGACACGAGCCACTGCTCGTCGAGCCCGGGCGGGGTGAGGACGCCGCGGTTCACGCCCCAGAGCCACGAGAGCTCGGCGGCACCGAAGTCGGTGCGCTTGTAGTCGCGGTAGTTGCGGACCGGCGTGGGCGACCAGGTGACGCAGCCCTTCACGCCGAAGCCCACGGTGTGCGCCGGCAGCGAGTGGCGCTCGATGGTCTTCTCCATCTCCTGCATGGCCCCGACGTTGAGCGCCTCGGCGGCCGCGAGGGCCTCCTCGGTCGCGATCTCGTCGATGGCGACCGCGGCGGCCATGACGAGCGGGTTGCCGTTGTAGGTGCCGAAGTGCGGCATGCGCTGGTCGGTGATGCACTCCATGACGTCGGCCTTGCCGCCGAACGCCGCGAGCGGGAGGCCGCCGCCGATGCTCTTCGCGAGGGCGACGAGGTCGGGCGTGACGCCGAGGCGCTGCGAGGCACCGGCGTACCCGGCGGTGAGGCCGGTCTTCACCTCGTCGAAGACCAGCAGCGCGCCGTTGGCGTCGCACTGCGCGCGCACGCCGGCGAGGTAGCCCTCGTCCGGGACGACGATGCCGATGTTCTCGAGCACCGGCTCCATGAACACGCAGGCGATGTCCTTGCCGTGCTCGGCGAAGATCGCGGCGAGGCGCTCGAGGTCGTTGTAGGGGACGACGTGGACGGTGCCGGCCTCGACCTCGAACGGCGTCACCGGGGTGGGCGCGTCCTCGGGACCCGCCTCGTCGACCGACGGCTTCACCGAGACCTGCAGGGCGTCGTAACCACCGTGGTAGCCGCCCTCGATCTTGATGATCGCCTTGCGGCCGGTGAACGCGCGGGCGGTGCGCAGCGCGTACATGGTCGCCTCGGTGCCCGAGTTGGCGAAGCGCAGCTGGTCGAGGCCGAAGCGGCGCTGGAAGCGCTCAGCGGCGTCGGTCGCGCTCGGCGACGGCGTCACGAACAGCGTGCCGGTCTCGAGCGCGCCGCTGACGGCCGCGACGACCGCGGGGTTGAGGTGGCCGACGAGCATCGCGCCGAAGCCCATCGACAGATCGAGCAGCTGGCGGCCGTCGACGTCCGTGAGCCACGCGCCCTTGGCGGACGTGATCGCGACGGGGTACGGGTCCCAGTGCTGGAACGACGACGGGACGCCCATCGGCAGCGGGCTGAGCGCACGCGCGTGGTGGGCGGCCGAGGCAGGGGTCTGCGCCTCGAAGCGCTTCCACTCCTCGGCGAGCAGCGACTGCACGCGGGCGGCGTCGAGCGGCACCGACGACGCCGGCACGGAGCGGTAGGTGGCGGGGTCGTTCGGCGGCCAGCTCACCGGGGTCGAGACGGGCGCGGTCGTGTCGGTCATGAGGTCTCCCGGTGGTCGAGCGCCACCCCTCCGGGCGGCCGCTTGTCAGGCAGCGTAGTGCGCAGGGGCGCCCCGCTCCCGTCCGACCGGGATACCGGCCGCCCGGGGACGTGCCGGTGCGGAAGGGTGGCCGTCAGGCGGTACGGCGACGGCGGGCGGGCTCGGCGTCCTTGGCCGCGGCCGTCTTCGTCGTCGTCTTCTTCGCGGTGGTCTTGGCCGCCGTCTTCTTGGCGGCGGGCTTCTTGGCCGCGGTGGTCTTCGCCGCCGCCTTCTTCACCGCGGGCTTCGCGGCCGGCGCCTCGGCCGGCTTGTCCTCGGCGCGCTCGGCCTTGCTTCTCTCGACCGACTCGCGCAGCGCCGCCATCAGGTCGACCACGATGCCGTCGCCCTCGTCACCGGGCTCCGCGGCGGCGGTGGGGGCGATGCCCTGGCCGCCGGCGAGCTTGCTCTCGATGACGGCGAGGAGGGCCTCGCGGTAGTCGTCGTGGTACTTGTCGGGCTCGAAGTCCATCGACAGGTTGTCGACGAGCGACGCCGCCATCGCGAGCTCCTGCGGCTTGACGTCGACGTCGGTCTCGAGGACGTCGAACTCGGCCGCGCGGACCTCGTCGGGCCAGAGCATCGTCTGCAGCACCAGGACGCCGTCGCGCACGCGCAGCGCGGCGAGCTGGGACTTGGAGCGCAGGACGACGCGCACGATCGCGGTGCGCTCGGTCTGCAGCAGCGCCTCGCGCAGCAGCACGTAGGGCTTCACGGCCTTGGACTCGGGCTCGAGGTAGTAGCTGCGGTCGAAGAGGACGGGGTCGACCTGCTCGCTCGGGACGAACTCGAGCACCTCGATCTCGCGCACGCCGGGAACGGGCAGCCCGTCGAAGTCGGACTCCTCCATCACCACGACCTGGCCGGTCTCGGTCTCGTAGGCCTTCGCGAGGTCCTTGTACTCGACCTTCTCGCCGTCGAGGGAGCAGGTGCGCTGCATCTTGATGCGGCCGCCGTCGGCGGCGTGCACCTGGTGGAAGCGGACGTCGTGGTCCTCGGTCGCGGCGTACAGCTTGATGGGCACGTTGACCAGCCCGAAGGCGACCGAGCCCTTCCACATCGCGCGCATGACGGATCTCCTCGACCGGGGGGAAGCCACCTCGAGCGCGCCGCGCCGAGGTGCCGGAGCATCCATGATGGACCGGTGCAGCCCATGCTGGCCAGCCCCGGCGACCTCCCCCGCACCGGAGATCGTTCGTGGGCGTACGAGGTGAAGTGGGACGGGATGCGCCTGCTGGCCACCCTGAGCAGGGGCCGGCTGCGCCTCACCAGCCGCAACGGGAACGACGCGACGAGCCGGTTCCCGGAGGTCGCAGCAGCCGCTCCCACGGGCCTCCCGGACGGTTCCGTGCTCGACGGCGAGGTCGTGGCCTTCGACCCGCAGGGCCGTCCTTCGTTCGCCCTCCTCGCTCCGCGCATCCAGCGCGCGCAGCCGCCGGGCACGCACGACGCGCGTCTCACCTTCCTCGCCTTCGACCTGCTCCGCCTCGGCGACGAGGACATCACCGGGAGCACCTACGACGAGCGCCGCTCGCTGCTCACCGAGCACGTGTCGAGCGCCGGGCGGATCGTCGTGCCCGACAGCTTCGACGACGGCGACGCGCTGCTCGCCTCGACCGACCAGAACGGTCTCGAGGGCGTCGTCGCCAAGCGCCGGGCGTCGACGTACCAGCAGGGGGTGCGCAGCCCGGACTGGGTGAAGGTGCCGCACCGCCGCTCGCGGTCGCTGGTGATCGGCGGCTGGAAGTCGCGCGAGGACTCCCGCTCGCGGCTCGCCTCGTTGCTCGTCGGCACCCCGACCGACGACGGGATGCTGCGCTACGAGGGCGCGGTGGGCTCGGGCCTCTCGGGCTCGGTGTCGCGGACGCTGCTCGAGGTGCTCGGCGACATCGTCGCGGAGCAGAGCCCGTTCCACGGCTACCCGGCTCCGGAGCCCGCGCGCGGCGACGTCCTCACCTACGTCGCTCCCGTGCTCGTCGTCGACGTCGAGCACCTCGGCCGCGCGGCGAACGGGCTGCTGCGCCAGCCCTCGGTCGTGCGCGTGCGCCCGGACCTGTCCTACGCCGACGTCGTGGAGGGAAGCTGATGGCCGGCAACGGAGGGACGCTCGACGTCGGCGGGCGCAGCGTCAAGCTGACCAACCTCGACAAGGTGCTCTACCCGGCGACGGGGACGACGAAGGCCGAGATCGTGCAGTACTACCTCGCCGTGTCGGCGCGGATCCTCCCGCTGCTGCGAGACCGGCCGGTCACGCGCAAGCGCTGGCCCGACGGCGTCGACCACGAGCCGTTCTTCGAGAAGAACATCCCGCGCGGCGCCCCGGAGTGGTTGGCGCGCACGACGTTGCACCACACCGGCGTGCGCTCCGGCCGCGGCGCCCGCGACATCGACTACCCGCTCGTCGACGACGACGCGACGCTCGTGTGGCTCGCGCAGACTGGCGCCCTCGAGCTGCACGCGCCGCAGTGGCGCATCGACCGCGCGACCGACGAGCCGCTGGAGCCCGACCGGCTCGTCGTCGACCTCGACCCGGGCGAGGGCGCCGGCCTGCCCGAGTGCGCCGAGGTGGCGCTGCTGGCCCGCGACATGCTCGCCGGGCACGGGATGTCGACGTGGGCGGTCCTCAGCGGGTCCAAGGGGATGCAGATCTACGCCGACCTCCCGCCTGCGACCGAGCGCGGCCAGGACCTGCTGCGGCGCGCGGGCTCGACGTCGGACTACGCGCGCAGCCTCGCGGTCGCCCTCGAGCAGCACGTGCCGGACCTCGTCGTCTCGAGCATGTCCAAGGCGGTGCGCCCCGGGAAGGTGCTCGTCGACTGGAGCCAGAACAACCCGGCGAAGACGACGATCGTGCCGTGGTCCCTGCGCGGCCGGGCGCGGCCCTGGGCCGCCTGCCCGGTCACGTGGGACGAGGTCGAGGCCGGCGACCTCCACCAGCTGACGATGGCCGAGGTCGCCGCCCGCGCCTGACCCCCGACTGGAAGCGGTCTCACTCGGCCAAGTGCCAAGAAGGGGCCAGTTCTCGCGCACTTAGCCGAGTGAGACGGGTCCTGGCGTGCGGTTCATGCGGGCGCGGAGGATGTCGTAGACGGGCGGGCCCTTGAGCAGGGTCGCGACGATCACGGCGACAGCTGCGGCCACGACCATCGGCACGACGAGCGCGGTCTGCGCCGTCATCTCCATGATGAGGACGACGCCGGTGATCGGCGCCCGCACCACTGCGGCGAAGAACGTCGACATCCCGACGACGGCGAACGAGGTCGACGACAGTGCGAGCCCCGGGAGCACCGAGTTGCTCGTCACGGCGACGAGGGAGCCGACGGCCGCACCGACGACGAGCAGCGGCGCGAACAGGCCGCCGGGCGTCCCGACCGAGTACGACAGCGGCCCGAGGAACCAGCGCACGACGGTGATGGCGAGGAGCGTCGCGAGCGGCGGCGTCGACACCAGCAGCGCCTCGTTCAGCGCGTCGCCGCCGCCGATGATCCACGGCGCGGCCAGCCCGACCGCCACGACGAACGCACCGACGAGGGCCGCCTTCGCCTCGGGGGCGAGCCGACGGAAGCCCTCGACGACGTCGAGCAGCGCGACGACGACCCGGTTGTAGAGGACGCCGAGCACACCGAGCAGCGCGCCGAGCACGGCGTACCCGAGGAGCAGCCAGGTCGATCCCGCGTCCACGCCGCGCACCGGCAGGACCGGCTCGGCACCGACGACGTAGCGCGCGACGGCGAGCGCGGTGGTGGTCGCCGCGAGCGTCGCCACGACCAGTCGGGTGCGGAACGCGTGCGCGACCTCCTCGAACACGAACATGGCGCCGCCGAGCGGAGCCGAGAACGCCACTCCCAGACCGGCTCCCGCGAGGGCTACCGACAGCGTGCGGGTGTCGTGCAGCGACACCTTCGCGCGGCGCGAGACGAAGCCGCCGATCGAGGCGCCCATCTGCACGGTCGGCCCCTCGCGCCCCAGCACCATGCCCGACCCGATCGAGAGCAGGCCGCCGACGAACTTCACGGGCAGGACGACGCCGCGGGCCGCGGGCACCTCGCCGCGGATGTGGGCCTCGACGCGCTGCACACCGCTGCCCGACGCCTCCGGCACCCGCCGCACCAGGTAGCGCGCCGCTGCCACGAGCACCGCGGCGAGCAGCACGGGCAGCGCCCAGCGCAGCGGGTCCTCGCGGGCCCAGTCGAGCAGCGAGGTGCGGAGCAGCTCGGCCTCGGCCAGCAGCCGGCGGAAGGCGCCGCCGATGAGCCCGGTAGCCGCACCGCCCGCGATCGCGAGGAGCGTCAACCGCAGCAGCCCGGACAGGTCCGGGTCGTCGACCGGTGGCGCGTCGAGCGACTCCGGCGAGTGCGACGCCCACGGGTCGACGGCGTACCCGTCCTCGGACGAGTCGCCCGGCACGCCGCGGTGGAAGCTCACGGCCACACCCTGCCGCAGGAGCGCCGAGCGTCGCGCACCTACTCCTCCGGCGCGATCGTCGCGGTGCTGCTGAGCCGACTGCGCTGGGCCCAGAAGACGCACGCGACGACGACGACCGCCGTCACGATCGTGCCGGCGGTGACCGGCTCGCCGAGGAACCAGGCCGACCACAGCAGGGTCAGCAGTGCCTGCAGCTGCTGCACCTGTCCGCCGTACGCCGTGCCCGCCATGGCCAGGCCGCGGTACCACGCGAAGAAGCCGAGGTACATCGACGAGACGCCGAGCCCGATCAGCGCGAGCCACTCCGTCGCCGTCGGGTCGTACTCCGCGTGCGTCGCGATCGCGATGAGGATCGAGGCGGGCACCGTGATGGGCAGCGCGAGGACGACGACCCACGAGATCACCTGCCAGCCCGGCATGTGCCGGGTGACCTCCGCACCGAGCACGTAGCACGTCGAGGAGAACAGCACCGCGCCCACGACCATCAGGTCGGCGACGAGGTCGCCGCCCTCCGCGCCGCCGCGGCTCAGCGCGAACGCGACGAGCGCCGCGGTGCCGAGCGACGCGGCCCACCAGAACTGGCGCGAGACGCGCTCGCCGGTGCGCAGCACGGCGATGAGCGCGGTCGTGAGCGGCATGAAGGCGGCGATGACCGCGGCGTGCGCGGACGTCGTGCGCTCCAGCGCGAGCGCGAGGAGGATCGGCCAGCCGAACACCGCGCCGACCATCGTGAACACGATCGGCCGCAGGTGCTCGCGTGCCGGGAACGGCACCCGGCGGATCAGCAGCAGCGCACCGGCGAGCACGCCCGCGATCACCGCGCGTCCCATGGCGGTCTGGTACGGGCTGAACCCGCCGACCGCGACCTTCGTCAGCGGCAGCGAGAAGGAGAACAGCAGCACGCCGAGCAGCGCCCACGCGAGGCCGATGCGCACGGTGCGCTGCGCCGCGTGCTCCTCGGTCGTGGTCACGGCCCGCAACCTAGCGCGGCGGCCGTCGGGCCGAGCGCCCCCACCGTCGACCACGAACCCGGATGTCACAGGCGTTTCTGGGGTCTCCGGCGCCCAGAAGCCCCGGAAACGCTTGTGACGTCCGGCGGTGGGTCGGGTCGGGTACTGGGTGCGCGACGGGTCAGGCGACGACGGACGAGCCGCCGGGATCGGTCGGCTCGGGCTCGGGGTGCGCGGCGGCCGTCTCCTCCGTGACCCAGCGCGACACCTTCACCTCGGCGACGAAGGACAGGAACGGGATCATGCCCGCGATCACCATGAAGAACAGCCGGCCGAGGCCCCAGCGCATGCGGAAGCCGAGGTCGAGGCAGAGCAGCGCGTAGATCATGAACAGGAAGCCGTGCAGCTGCGCGACGAGGTTGTCGTCGGGGCCGTCGAGGGCGTACTTCCAGATGATCGCCGCGCAGAACGCCAGCAGCGTCACACCGACCACGAACGCCATGACGCGGAAGCGCAGCAGCGCACCGCGGACGGACTCGAAGGTGGGGACGGGGCGCACGGGTTCTCCTCGCTCGATCGGGACCTACGTCCTCAGTAGACCTCACGGACGGGCTCGGCGGCCTCGGGGGGTGCCTCGACCGCGGCGTGCCGCAGGTCGTCGCGCAGCATGCGCACCCAGAAGAAGACGACGAAGCCGGCGAACACCAGCCACTGGAACGCGTAGGAGAGGTTCTGCAGCCGCAGCCCGGTGCCCGCGGCACCGCCGACGGCGGGCGGGACGGGCGGCGCGGCCACCGCCGGCGCCGGGGTCTGGGTCTGCATCGCGACCCAGCCGTCGGCGAGGTCGTACGACGCCCCGAACGCGGCCTCGGTGAGCCGGTCGGACTGGCCGGCCGGCAGCGTGCTCGGCGTACCCGGGTCGCCCTCGAACGGCTGGGCCGAACCGATCACCGTGACCGTGCCCGGCGTGATGTCGGAGACGGCGGGCGCGGTGGCCGAGTCGACGTCGGCGCGCGCGACCGCGACCACCGGGCCCTGCGTCGTCCGCAGCGGCGTGACGACCCAGAAGCCCTGGCCGTGCTTCACGAGCAGCTGGTGCGCGGCGTCGTAGGTGCCGGTGACCGTGACGGGTACGCCGTAGTCCTGCGTCGACGGCGGCCGGTCGGGGCCGAACACGTCGATCCAGGCTCGGGTGGCGCGCACCTCCTCGTCGCGCTGGGCCCGCTGCCACTGCCACCACGACAGGACGCCGAACGCCACGATGAGGAGCAGGCCACCGAGGGTCAGGGCGACCCACTTCCCGCTGGCCAGCGTGCGCATCACGCGTCCACGGTAACCGGGGTGGGCCCGACGACGCCGAGGCGGCATCCTGGACCGGTGCCCGGTGACCTGCGCGTCCGCGGCTCGGTCGTCGTCCCCGAGGCCGAGCTGCAGTGGCGTTTCTCGAGGTCGTCGGGCCCGGGCGGCCAGGGCGTGAACACCACGGACTCCCGCGTCGAGCTCAGTCTCGACGTCGCGCGGACGTCGGCGCTGTCGCCGTACCTGCGCGAACGGGCGCTCGAGCGCCTCGCCGACCGCCTCGTCGACGGCGTGCTGACGGTGTCGGCGTC
>JBGAJT010000210.1:0-6410 GCA_044224785.1 Candidatus Nanopelagicales bacterium
TTGGTCAGTTGCTACCTACTCGGGTCGGGAAGGTAGCAACTGACCAAGATCACGCGCGGAAGTCGTGGTGGGGGAGGGCGTCGGGGGTAGGGCGCTGGTTGGATCGGGTCGTGCCGCTGCCCCGACCGATGCCGGTGACCGCGCCCGGGCCCCCGGGCGGGGAGATGCTGCGATCGATCGGGCAGATGCGCCGCGACCCGCTGGCGTTCCTCGTGCGGATGCGCGCGGAGCACGGCGACGTCCTGCAGTTCCCGATCCCGGCACCGGCGACCTACCTGGTGTCCGACCCCGATGCGGTACGCCGCGTGCTCGTCACGAACGCGCGGGCCTACGGCAAGCGCACGCCGCAGTACTCGTCGCTGTCGCTCGTCACGGGCGAGGGGCTGCTCACCGCCGACATGGCGGCCTGGCGCCCGCAGCGCACGCTCGTGCAGCCCGCCTTCCACCGCTCGTCGCTGGATCTCGTCGCGCGGCACGTGGCCGACGCGGTGGACCGCCTGATGGCGACCTGGCGCTACCTCGACGGCCATGTGGTCGACGCCGATGCGGCGATGATGCACCTCGCCCTCGAGGTCGTGGGGGAGTCGCTCTTCGGCTCGGACCTGTCGGGCGAGGCCGACGAGCTCGCGCGCGCGACGCTCGACGCGCTCGACGTCGTCGTGAAGAAGGCCCGCAGTCCGCTGCAGGTGCCGCTGTCGGTGCCGACTCCCACCAACGTCGTGCTGCGGCGGGCCGTCGCCCGGCTCGACGCGACGGTCGATGCGATGCTCGCCGAGCGAGCGCGGCGCCCGCTCGCCGAGGGCGAGCCGGCGCGCGACATGCTCGACCTGCTGCTCGCGGCGCACGGCGACGACGGCTCGACGCTGTCTCAGGCCCAGGTGCGCGACCAGATCGTCACGCTCATCGTGGCGGGGCACGAGACGGTGGCGAGCGCGCTCACCTGGGCGTGGTCGCTGCTCGCCGACGACGCCGAGGTGCTCGCGCGCCTGCGGGCGGAGGTCGCCGCTGCGACCGGAGGCGACGCGCCCAGGATCGACGACCTGCCGCAGCTGCCGTTCACGGCGGCGGTCCTCGACGAGGTGCTGCGGCTCTACCCGCCGGCCTGGCTGGTGACCCGGCGCTCGCTGGAGCCCGACGAGCTCGGCGGGGTCGAGGTGCCCGCCGACGCGCTCATCATCGTGAGCCCGTGGATCGTGCACCGCGACGAGCGGCTGTGGCCGGATCCCGAGCGGTTCGACCCCGACCGGTTCCTCGACGAGCACGGTGCGCGTCGTCGCGACCTCGTGGCCTCGTCGGCGTACTTGCCGTTCGGCGCCGGCCCGCGGCTGTGCATCGGGCGCGACATGGCGCTGCTCGAGGGGATCCTGGTCCTGGCGTCGCTCGTGACGAAGGTCGACCTCGAGCGCGTCGAGCCGCCGCCACGGGCCGTCCCGCTGGTGACGGTGCGGCCCGACCACGGGCTGCCGCTGCGGCTGAAGGTGCGCTGACCCGGCACCACCGACCCGGCACCACCGACCCGGCCGGGTCAGTGCATCGGCGACCAGGCCTTGACGATGTCGCGGACCGAGATGATCCCGGTGACCTCGCCGTCGTCGAGCACGATGAGGTGCCGGAAGCCGCCTCGCTTCATGGCGTCGGCCGCCTCGGTGAGCGTCCAGCCGGGGGAGGCGAACACCACCTCGGTGGTCTGATGGCCCCCCGCGGTCTCGACGTCGGGGTCCTCGTCGGCAGCGACCGAGCGCAGGATGTCGCGCTCGGTGATGATGCCGATGCCGTGGCCGTCGGCGTCGTGGACGATCGCGGACCCGATCTTCTTCGCGGCGAGCACCTTGGCCACCTCGCGCAGGGTGTGACCGGGCCCGACCGTCAGCAGCTCGCGGGTCATCGCGTCGCCGACCAGCATCGTCTCGCTCATCGCTTCACTCCTCCCGTCCGTGGAGCATCGTGGCGCAGGACGGGCGCCGTTGCCCGGTGGCTGACCATCATGGCGGCCGGGAGCGCTGCTCCGCGGCCTGTCCGTCACACTGGACGGGTGAATCGGAGGTGGAGCGACCGGCGCGGCCTGGTGGCCGTCCTGCTCTGGATCCCCTCCACCCTGTGGCTCGACAGGTCGGCCAGCCCGCTCGGGCAGCTGGTCCTCGGTGCCGTCACGTGGGCACTGCTGCTGTTCTGGCTGTGGCACGAGACCCGCCTGGTGCGCGCCCAGACCGCCGTCGTCATCGCGATCGCCGCAGTGATCGAGCTCGTCTTCTCCGGCTGGCTGGGCACGTACGTCTACCGGCTCGAGCACGTGCCGGCGTACGTGTTCCCCGGC
Source organism: Candidatus Nanopelagicales bacterium (assembly GCA_044224785.1). Classification (GTDB taxonomy): domain Bacteria; phylum Actinomycetota; class Actinomycetes; order S36-B12; family CAIYMF01; genus Longivirga. Next base: position 2,315 of record JBGAJT010000210.1, read on the forward strand.
CACGGGCTCGTCTACCTCGCGGCGCTCGCGTTCGGCCGGCTCCCGGTGGTGCAGCGCAACGCCACGGTCGCCGTCCGCACGACCGTCGTGGTCGCGACGGCGTGGGCCTTCTGGGGCCTGCTGCTCTCGCCGCGCCACGACGTCCTCGGCTTCTTCTGGTACCTGTGCCTGCTCGCGTTCCTGCGCTGGGGCCGCTCGACGCTGCTCTACGTCGGCGCCTTCGTCGTGGTCAGCTACCTCGAGCTGCTCGGCACCCGCTGGGGCGTGTGGACCTGGCAGCCCTACGACACGATCGCCGGCCTCGTGCCGCAGGGGAACCCGCCGAGCATCGCGGCCGGCGGCTACGGCTGGTTCGACCTGTACGCCGTGCTGCTCGCGCCCGCGATCGTGCGCACGTGGGACCGGCTCCGCGGCAAGCGCGACGCCGACGCCGTCGTCGACCCCATGCCCGCGGGGCAGCTCACGGACTGACCGTCGCCGGCGCACCGCGCGGCGTGGCGATGGTCACGGAACGCCGGACCAGCACGGCCTCCTGCGGGCGCGCGGCGTAGCGTCGATGTCGGGCCCCCGTGGCACCGGAGCGGTGTCGCGCACGGGCCGGGAAGGCGTACACCCGTGGACAACACCGCCATCGCAGCCCTGCTGGAGAACGCGCGCACCGAGATCCTCGACGAGTCGTACACGGCTCTCGACGCCTCGAACTCCGTGCACTACGAGAAGGCCGGAGAGCCCTTCACCCGCCAGAAGCTCGCCGACCTGTTCGACCTCGTCGTCGGCGCCATCCGCGACCGCGAGCTCGACGGCATCGAGTCCTACGCCGAGTCCGTCGCGCGCGACCGGTTCAGCGCGGGGTTCGACATCTCGGAGGTGCAGGCGGCGTTCAACAGCCTCGAGCGCACGACCTGGCACCGCCTGGTCGCCGAGGTCCCGCACGCCGAGCTCGCGCGCGCCGTCGGCCTGCTCAGCACCGTCCTGGGCGCGGGCAAGGACGTCCTGGCGCGCACCTACGTCTCGCTCGCGACCGAGCACCACGTGCCGTCGCTCGACCTCACGGCGCTGTTCGACGGCGCCGGGAGCTGAGCGGGCGCCGTCAGCCGATCGGGGCCCAGCCGGCTTCCTCCGGCTCCGCCTCGGTCGAGACGGTCTCGCGCAGGTCGAGCGCATCGAGCTGCGCGCGCAGGTGACGCAGCTCGGCGACGAGCGCGTGGGCCTGCTGGGCGGGGATCGTGCCGTCGCGGAGTGCGGCGGCGTCGATCGCGTCGAGGTCGATCCGTGAGTCGCTCATGGTCCCTCCCCGGTCCGTCTCGATGGTCCCGAGGATCCCGTTCTGCGTCAACGGTTCTCGTCCTGCCGAGCAACGACCGGCCGGCGTGGGCCGACGCGGCGTCGCGGATCGCCTACGGGCGCAGCGCGGCGAGGACGGCGTCGTGCAGGAGCCCGTTCGTGGCGACCCCGCTGCCCTGCGCCGGGCCGTCGACCCCGTCGACGCCGGTGAAGCGGCCGCCCGCCTCGGTCACCACGATGGCGACGCCCGCGACGTCGTAGAGGTTGAGCTCGGGCTCGGCGGCGATGTCGACCGCGCCCTCGGCGACGAGGCAGTAGGAGTAGAAGTCGCCGTACGCGCGGTTGCGCCAGACCTCGTGGCGCAGGGCGTCCCACCGGGGCTGGAGCGAGGCGGGCACCCACTGGGTGTCGGAGTAGGAGAGCGACGCGTCGGCGATGTTGGCGACCTGCGAGACGTGGAGGCGGCGCGGCTCGACGCCGCCGGGCTCGCGGACCCAGGAGCCGCCGCCGAGGGTGGCCCACCAGCGCCGGCCGAGCGCGGGGGCCGAGACGACGCCGACGAGCATCCGGCCCTCGGCGTCCTGCAGGCCGAGGATCGTCGCCCAGACGGGGACGCCGCGGACGAAGTTCTTGGTGCCGTCGATCGGGTCGACGATCCAACGCAGCCCGCTCGACCCGACCAGCTCGGGGAACTCCTCGCCGAGCACGCCCTGGTCGGGGCGCTCCGCGGCGACGAGGTCGCGGATCATCTGCTCGACGGCCTTGTCGGCGTCGCTCACCGGCGTGAGGTCGGGCTTGGTCTCGACGACGAGGTCGCGGGCGTTGAACCGGTCCATCGTGATGGCGTCGGCGCGGTCGGCGATGAGCATCGCGAGCGCGAGCTCGTCGACGAGGGGGTGCGCGGTCACGGCCCGAAACTATCGGTCGCACGGCCGCGGACGGGCGGCGGGACGGCGACGGCGCGGGAGCGGTCTCAGCGAACTCACAGCGCCGGTGGCGACGGTTGAACCGTGGAGCAGGTCACCGCGTCCTAGTGTCGGGACGTCCCGACGGCGAGAGAGCAGGCATGTTCGACACCATCACCAACCTCCCGTGGCACCCCCTGGTCGTGCACGCGGCCATCGTCCTGATCCCGCTCTCGGCGCTCGGAGCCGTGCTGGTCGCGGTCAAGGCGCCCTGGAACCGGCTGCACGGGCTCATCGTCGTCGTCCTCGCCTTCATCGGCGCCGGCGCCTCGTTCGTGGCCAAGGAGAGCGGCGAGGCCCTCGCGTCGCGCGTCGGGCTGCCCACCGACCACGCCCAGTGGGGCAAGTACGTAGTGGTGTCGGCCGGTCTGCTCTTCCTGTCGACGGCGGCCCTGTGGTGGCTCGACCGCAAGCACGTCGAGGCGCGCCCGACGAGCGCCAAGGTGCTCGCCGTCGTGCAGGTGCTGCTCGCAGCGGTCGCGTTCACCTTCGTCGTGCTCGCCGGTCACTCCGGGGCCCAGGCCGTCTGGGGACCGATCGTGCAGAACACGACGCCGGGCACCTTCCCGCACGAGTGACGGGTCAGCGGGGGAGCAGGCCCTTCGTGTAGTACGTCGTCGAGGTGAGTTCGCCGTCGGCCGTGAGCGCGAAGTCGGGGACGTCCCCGACGCGGGTCCAGCCGAGCTGCTGGTAGACCTCCTCGGCGTCGCTGCCGGTCTCGGTGTCGAGCACCAGGCGGTGCCGGCCGTGCTCCGCCGCCCACGCCTCGAGCTGCGCCAGCAGCTCGCGAGCCGCGCCGCGGCCGCGCGCCCGACGGTGCACGAGCATCTTCCCGACCTCGCCACGGTGGCGGCCGTTGGGCTGCTGCGGCAGGTCGAGGCGCACGCAGCCGACGATGGTGCCGTCGTCGTCGCGCGCCACCCAGGTGCGGCTGTGGGGGTCGACCAGCGCGGTCATCCACCAGGTGACGGCATCCTCGAAAGCCATGGGGCGCAAGAAGTTCACGCTCGCACCGCCGTCGACGCAGTCGACCATCACGGCCGCCAGCTCGGCGACGTCGTCCTCGTCCCAGGACCCGAGCAGCCCGACGTCGAGGCTCATCGGACCGTCTCGTCGTCGGAGCCCGCACGGCTGCGCAGCAGGCGGCGCAGCGACTCGAGACGGGCCGGGCCGCCGGGGCCGGCATGCCCCTCGGCGACCCACGTGTCCAGCGCGCACTCCTCCTCGTCGTGCGTGCAGGAGCGGGGGCAGTCGTCGGTGCCGGCGCCGAGGTCGGGGAAGGCGAGGATGACGCGCTGCGGGTCGACGTGCGCCAGCCCGAACGAGCGGACACCAGGGGTGTCGACCACCCAGCCGCCGTCGGGCAGCGCGAGGGCGACGGCTGAGGTCGAGGTGTGCCGGCCGCGACCGGTGACGTCGTTGACGCGACCGACCGCGCGGTCGGCGTCGGGCACCAGGTGGTTCACGAGCGTGGACTTGCCGACGCCGGAGTGCCCGAGCAGCACCGAGACCCGGTCGTGCAGACGGGCCCGCAGCTCCTCGACCTCGACCGCGTCGACGTCGTCCTTGCGGGTGACGACGTAGCGCACGTCGAGGGCGCCGTACTGCTCGAGCAGGTCGTCGGGAGGGTGCAGGTCGCTCTTGGTCAGGACGAGCAGCGGCTCCATGCCGGCGTCGTACGCCGCGACCAGGACGCGGTCGATCATGCGCGGACGCGGCTCGGGGTCGGCAAGCGCCGTCACGAGCACGAGCTGGTCGGCGTTGGCGACCACCACGCGCTCGATCGGGTCGTCGTCGTCGGCCGACCGGCGCAGCGACGTCGGGCGCGGCTCGCCGCGCACGACGCG
>JBGAJT010000211.1:0-6380 GCA_044224785.1 Candidatus Nanopelagicales bacterium
ACCCGGCGCCGACCGGCGGCTGACGCCACGGGCCGGGGCGGGCGGTCCGCCCGCCCCGGACCCAGCACCCGCTCGAGCCGCCGCTCCGCCGCACCTGCGCGGGCCGCGGCTCAAGCGAGGCTCACGGCGGGCCGATCACAAGCAGAGAGTCAACGGGAGGCGACCATGCACTGGATCCGGGCGTGGCAGGCGCGCGCGGCCGAGGGCCGTGACGCCGGCATCGGTCTGGTCGAGATGCTCGTGGCCCTCACCGTCGCCTCGCTCATGCTCTCCGGGGTCGCCTACGGGCTGATCCGGGCGCTGTGGACCACCCGGGACTCCAACTCCCGCGAGGTCGCGGCCCAGCTGGCCTCAGAGGCCATCGACCAGGCGCGCGGCACCACCGACGTGCCGAACCTCGCCGGCACCACCTACACCAAGACGGTCGACGGCACGACCTTCACGATCGTCCGGACCATCTCCACCTATCTCAGCAACGGTGCGAGCTCGCCCTGCGACGGCTCGGGCAACGCGTCGGTCAAGTACAAGAAGATCGCGATCCGCGTGACGTGGCCGCGGATGGCCCCGGGCACCAAGTCCGTGCGCGCCGACACGCTGCTCACGCCGTCCGCCAGCGTCTACGACCCCAGCAAGGGCAACGTGGCGGTCAAGGTGCTCGACGCCAACGCCAAGCCGGTCGAGGGCGTCATGGTCCGCGCCGCGGGCTCGGTCGACAACGACGTGCAGTACACCGACGACTCCGGCTGCGCCTTCTTCGACGGCGTCACCCCCGGCGCCTACACGGTGACGGCGACCCTCAGCAACTACGTCAGCCGCGCCGGCCTCGCCGTGCCGGCGGCCAGCACCACGGTCACGTCGGGCAACACCAGCTCGGTCGCGTTCGACTACGACCTGGCCGGCGCCCTCGACGTGAACCTCGTCGCCGACGCCAACTACCCGCCGCCCGCGAACGTCCCGGTGGAGCTCTACAACACGGCGCTGCTGCCCGACGGCACGGTCTCGTACGCCGGCACCGGCGCGACGCGCACCCTCGCGACCCTGTTCCCGTTCGCGAGCGGCTACTCGGTGTGGGCCGGATCGTGCACCGACGCGGACCCCGCGGGAGTCTCGGGAGGCACCACTCCGTTCCACCCGGGAGGCGTGCGACCCTCCGCCGTCATGACCAGCGCCTCCGGATCGCCCGGCTCGGTTGTCCAGATGGCCAAGATCCGCGTCGCCGTCCTCACGACCCTCGGCAGCGCGATCCCCGGCTCCCAGGTGCAGGCGACCCACGCCGGGACCGCGACGTGCGACGCGACCGAGTCGTACAACATCGGCTCGACCGACGGCGGCGGGCAGCTCAAGGCCTCGCTCCCGTGGGGGACGTGGGACTTCACCGTGCCGGGGCGCACCGTCGTCTCGCCCGTCACGGTGAACTTCGACCCCAGCGGCAGCGAGATCTACGTCGAGGTGAGGGTGTCGTGACCAGGCTCCGCACCGCGCTCCGCCGCCGGGTCGACGCGTCGTCGGACGCCGGCCTGACGCTCGCCGAGCTCATGGTCACGCTCGTGCTCATGGGCATCCTCGGCACGATGATGCTGGGCGCGACGGTCATGGTCAGCCGCACGGTCACCAACGCGCAGGCGTCGGGCGACAGCCTCGACATCGCGCGCATCGGCATGAACCGCATGGCCCGGTCGATCCGTGCCGGCATCGAGATCGTGCGCTCGGGGCAGGCCAACCAACCGGCCATCGACGCGATGGGCACGAACTCGCTGACCATCTACTCCTCGCTGGGACCGAGCCCGACGAAGATCACCTACGCGATCGACGCGAACCGGAACCTCACCGAGACCGTCGTGGCGGCCGGGGGCACTTCGCCGTACTGGACGTTCACCGGCACGGCGAAGAAGACGATCATCGCGTACAAGATCCCGGTTACCGCGCCGAACCTGTTCACCTATCTCGACGCCAACGGCACCGTCCTGTCGACCCAGAGCGCCAGCGACGACGCCACGACCGGCCTGGTCAAGCAGATCCAGCTGAACCTCCAGTGCGACGCCAACCCGGGCAAGGGCGTCGGACCCGTGACCCTCACGAACACCGTGGTACTGCCCAACCTGGGAGTGGCGAAGCGATGAACAGCGTGCTCATGCGGCTCGGCCCGCGCGCTCGTCGGGCTGTCGAGGACCGCGACTCGGGCATGGCCCTGGTGACCGTGCTCGGCATCGGGATGGTTATGACCCTGCTGCTGTTCGCGATCAGCGGCTTCGCCGTCAACCAGGTCACCCAGGTACGCAAGGACCAGGACTGGAACGCCGCGCTGGCGGCGGCCGAGGCCGGTGTCGACGACTACCGGGCCCGGCTCGCGGTCGACGGCGGCTACTGGCGGTACGGCAACCCGTCGAGCCCCTACTCCACCGGCTCGACCCTCACCCTGCCGACAGGCACCAACGCGAACCCCGCCTTCAGCGGCTGGACCGCGATCCCCGGCGCCTCGGTGCGCGGCTACTACCGCTACGACGTCAACACGACGATCTTCACCGGCTCCAACGGCCAGGGCATCATCAAGCTCCGCGCGAGCGGCAAGGTCGGCACGAAGATCCGCAGCCTCGAGGTCTCCGTGGCCCGACGCGGCTTCACCGACTACCTGTACTTCACGGAGTACGACACCAAGGACCCGGCGCTGTACGACCCGCTGTACGGCGACCCGCTGACGTCGACGCAGGCGCAGACCCAGTGCGCGAAGCACCGCTACGAGGGCCGCGTCGACGACTCGAGCCACTGCGTCACGATCCAGTTCGGCGGCGGCGACACCATCAACGGTCCGCTCCACTCCAACGACGCCTTCTACGCCTGCCAGGTGACCTTCAAGGGCACCACCACGACGTCGTGGAACGACACGGCGAAGAAGTTCTACGTGACGCCGAGCGGCTGCGGCAGCACGCCGGCCTTCACCGCGCCGCTGTCTCCCGCGTACGCCAGCCCGCTGACCATGCCGCCGAGCAACTCGTCGCTGCGCCAGCAGGTCGACCCGACGTACACGACGACGCCCGGCTGCCTCTACACCGGACCGACGTCCGTCGTGCTCAACAGCAACGGCACGATGAACGTCTCCAGCCCGTGGACCGCGAACGGCGGCGCGGCCTACTGCGGCGTCGGCAGCAACCTGGCGCTCCCGGCCAACGGCGTCCTCATCGTGCAGAACGTGCCGGCGACCCCGGACGCCTACACCAGGGCCACGCCCACGACCGCCTGCAAGAACTCCGGCGCCGGCAACCCGCTGGGCTACCCGATCACCAACGACGTGGCGAGCTACGGCTGCAAGACCGGCGACCTGTTCATCGAGGGCACGCTCAAGGGCCAGCTCACCGCGGCGGCCGACAACAACATCTACGCGACCTGGCACCTGACCTACGCGGGCGGCGCGGGCGGCAGCGACCTGCTCGGCCTCATCGCGAACAACTACGTGCAGGTGTACCACCCGGTCAAGTGCACGAGGTTCAGCGGATCGCAGTGCACGGCCGGCAGCAACCTCAACGCCGCGCCAAACCACACCACCGCCACGTTCAACGACCCCAGCATCAACGCGGCGATCCTGTCGCTGAACCACTCGTTCCTGGTGCAGAGCTACCGCTGGGGCAGCGCGCTCGGCACGCTGAACGTGACCGGTGCGATCGCCCAGAAGTACCGAGGCATCGTGGCGCTCTCGGGCACCTCGGGCTACGTCAAGAACTATGTGTACGACTCGAAGCTGAAGTACGCGTCGCCGCCGTTCTTCCTCGACCCGACGCAGTCCGCCTACGGGTACAAGACCTGGAGCGAGATCACCCCGGCGTACACGAGCTGATCCCGAGCGCACCCGACCCGGGCGCCGTCCGCCGCACCGCGGCATGGCGCCCGGGTCGTGCGCGCCGGGTGGCCTAGGGTTCCGGTCGTGATGGAGGGGAGCGCTGCGTTGGCGGCCGTCGAGCTCGACCCGGCCTCGACCTGGGTGCTGGTGCTGTTCGTCGGCGTCCTCGGGCTCCTGGTGGGCTCGTTCCTCAACGTCGTCATCTACCGCGTGCCTGCGGGGGAGTCGGTCGTGCGGCCGCGCTCGCGCTGCATGACGTGCGGCCACCAGATCACGCCGGCGGAGAACATCCCGGTCGTCTCCTGGCTGTTCCTGCGCGGGCGCTGCAGCGGCTGCGGGTCGCGCATCTCCGCGCGCTACCCGCTCGTGGAGCTCGGCACCGGGATCCTCTTCGGGCTCACCGCCTGGTGGGTGGGGCTCTCGTGGACGCTCCCCGCGTTCCTCTACCTGGCCGCGATCGCCGTCGCCCTGTCGATGATCGACCTCGACGTCAAACGGCTCCCCGATGCCATCGTGCTGCCCTCCTACGTCGTCGCGCTGGTCCTGCTGGCGCTCGCGGCGCTGCTCGACGGGACGTGGGACCAGCTGCTGCGCGGAGTCATCGCCGGGCTGGCCCTGTTCGCCTTCTACTTCCTGCTCGCGTTCATCTATCCGGCGGGCATGGGCTTCGGCGACGTGAAGCTCGCCGGCGTGCTCGGCCTCTACCTCGGCTGGGTCTCGTGGGGCGCCGTCGTCATCGGGACGTTCTCGGCGTTCCTCTTCGGCGCCGTGGTCGGCATCGGCGTCATGATCGCCAGACGGGGCGGGCGCAAGGCCAAGATCCCGTTCGGCCCGTTCATGTTCCTGGGGACCTACTTCGCCCTGGCGCTCGCCGGGCCGATCGTCGACTGGTACGTCGGGAGCCTGGGCCTCTAGGCCCGCCTCCCGGTTCCCGGTTCCCGACCCTTTTCCTCGCGGTTTGCTCAAGCCGCCGCTCCCTGCCGCCGACAGTCAGGGGGAAGAGCCACCGGAGCGGTGGCGCGCGGGAGAGGTGGGAACCGTGGCTGGTCGAACCGCCATCGGACTCGACATCGGTACGTCGAGCGTCCGAGCGGCACAGGTCAGCGTCTCGAAGGGCACTCCTGTCCTCGAGCGCTTCGGGCAGGTAGCCCTGCCTCCGGGCGTCGTGCGCGACGGCGAGGTCGCAGATGCCGACGCCGTGGCCGCCGCCATCAAGACTCTCTGGCACCAGGCCAAGTTCACCAAGAAGGAGGTCGTGCTCGGCGTCTCCAACCAGAAGGTCGTGGTCCGCCTCGTGGACCTGCCCTGGATGCCCGCCGACGACCTCAAGGCCTCCCTGCGCTACCAGGCTGCGGACCTCGTCCCCATGCCGGTGGAGGAAGCCGTCCTCGACTTCGTCCCGCTCGAGGAGGTCGTCACCGACTCCACGCGCCAGCTGCGCGGCCTGCTCGTGGCCGCGGCGCAGGACGCCGTCCTCGACGCCATCCGCGCCGTGCAGAAGGCCGGCCTGAAGGTCTCGACCGTCGACCTCACGCCGTTCGCGGTGCTGCGCGTCGCCGGCTCCCGCGACCCGCTGGGTCTGTCGGGCCCCGAGGCCGTCGTGGACATCGGCGCCAAGGTCACCAACATCATCGTCCACGAGGGCGGCGTGCCGAAGTTCGTGCGCATCCTGCTCCTCGGCGGCGACGACGTGACCGGTGCTGTCGTCGAGCGTCTGGGCATCGCGCCCTCCGACGCCGAGCAGCTCAAGCGCATGCCGGCCGCGCAGGCCGACCCGGCGCAGGCCGACGCCCGACGCGTCATCGACGCCGCGCTCAACGACTTCGTCGACGAGATCCGCGGCTCGGTCGACTACTTCGTCGCCATGAGCGGCGGCCGGCCGCTCTCGCGGCTGGTCCTCTCCGGCGGCGGCTCGCTCGCCGACGGTCTCGCGCAGAAGCTCGCGACCGCAGCGCGCACGCCGGTCGAGTACGGCCGCCCGTTCGCGCAGGTCCAGGTCGGCAAGACCGGCCTCACGCCCGAGCAGCTGCAGTTCGTCGAGCCCCTGTCCGCCGTCCCGGTCGGACTCGCGATGGGAGCCGTGTGATGGTGTCCTTCCACCGGTCCGCGAGCAGCGGGACCGACACCGAGACCGAGGTGGCCGAGGCCGTCGACGCGCAGGTGCAGGCGGCTCCGCCCGTCCCCACCAGCGCTGCGGCGTACCCGCGCGTCAACCTCATGCCCGAGGCGGTCGCCGCCGAGGCCCGGGTCCACCGCGCGAAGATGATCCTCGTCGGCGCGACCGTCGCGTCCTTCGCCGTCGTCGGCGGGCTCTTCCTCATGGCGCACCAGTCGGTGAACGCCGCGCAGGACGAGCTCGACGCCGCTTCCGCGCAGTCGGCCGCGCTCAACGCCGAGGTCACGAAGCAGGCCACCGTCGTGGCCTACGCCAACGACTTCAAGTTCATGATGATCGTGGCGCTGGCCGCGCTGCCGCTCATCTTCCTCACCGGGCATGGCGAGCTGCCGGACGCCGTCGAGGCGATGCGTCTGGGTGCCAGCGATTTTC
>JBGAJT010000212.1:0-6350 GCA_044224785.1 Candidatus Nanopelagicales bacterium
ATCTCGAATCCCACACGCTCTATCGTTTTCAGGTCCGGTCCCTTGATCTTCACCCCCATCGGGGCGCGCATGCCGCTTTGCAACATGACGATGCGAGCGGCGATCGGCTGAAGCTTCGGCGCGGACGTCGTGCCCTTCCACGGCGCGCATCAGGCCGGGGTGGAGACGCCCCAGCAGTCGCACACGTGGTTCGTGGGTCTGGACCTGCGACCCGGTCAGACCGTCGCCGACATGCGCAGGCTGATGGCGTTGTGGACCGACGACGCGGTCCGCCTCACGGCCGGCACCGCGGCGCTCGCCGATCTCGAGAGCGAGCTCGCGACGACTCCGTCGCGGCTCACGATCACGCTCGGGCTGGGGTCCGGGTTCTTCTCCTCGCTCGATCTCGACGCGCAGCGTCCGCCGTCCCTGAAGCCGCTCCCGGCCTTCGCCGTCGACCGGCTGGACGGCCGGTGGCCCGCGACGGACGTGCTGCTGCAGATCGGCAGCGACGACGTCATGACGGTGTCGCACGCCGTGCGGGTCCTGACCCGCGGCGCCCGGTCGTTCGTGGACCCGGCGTGGGTCCAGCGGGGCTTCGTCCGCAGCCGGGGCGTCGCGCCGGCGGGCACGACACCGCGCAACCTGATGGGTCAGGTCGACGGCACGTCGAACCCTGCTCCCGGGACCGCCGAGCTCGATCGCACGGTCTGGTCGGCCGACGGGCCGTCGTGGTGGCACGGCGGCACGATGCTCGTCCTCCGACGTATCCGGATGGAGCTCGACACCTGGGAGCGTCTCGGTCGGACCGACCGCGAGATGGCGATCGGCCGCCGGCTCCCCGACGGATCCCCTCTCGCCGGGGGAGGCGAGCACGCGCAGGTGGATCTCGAGGCGGTCGGCGCCGACGGGCTGCTCGTCGTGCCGGAGCTCGCCCACGTACGGCAGGCGAAGGCCCGCCACGACTCCGAGCGCATGTTGCGACGCGGCTACACCTACGACGACTCCCCGGGCGCCGCCTCGGTCAGCGACGTGGGTCTGCTCTTCGCAGCCTACGTGGCCGACGTCGACCGTCAGTTCGTGCCGGTGCAGCGCCGCCTCGAGGCGGCGGACCTGCTCAACAAGTGGACCACCCCCGTCGGCAGCGCCGTCTACGCCCTGCCTCCCGGCACGGGCCCGGGCGAGGCCTGGTGCGACAGTCTGCTCGCGTGAGCCAGGATCGCCGCATGAGGTGGCGGCGCGGCTCGCGCAGGAGGCAGGTCGACGTCGTCGTCGTGGGCGCCGGGCTCTCCGGGCTCGCGGCGGCCGACCGGCTGGTGGCCGCGGGTCTCGACGTCCTGGTGCTCGAAGAGGCCGACCGCGTCGGCGGGCGCACCTGGACGGTGCCCGACGCCGGCACCTGGATCGAGCTCGGCGGCATGTGGACCGGTCCGGGACAGCCGCTGCTCGCCGGGCTCGTCGACCGGTTCGGCCTCGGCACGTTCCCGCAGCACGACGAGGGCCGCGCGCTGCTGGTCGAGGGCGGTACAGCGCTGGACGACGACGTGACAGCTGCGCGCTGGGAGGCGATCGACCGGCACATCGCCGCCCTCGACGACCTCGCCCGCACCGTCCCCGCCGACGCCCCGTGGCTCGCGCCGGGCGTCGACGCGCTCGACGCGCTCACGCTCGACCGCTGGCTCGCGCAGGAGGTGCCCGACCCCGACGCGCGTCACCACCTCGACGTCGTGCTGACCGAGCTGATGTGCGTCCCCGCCGAGGAGCTCTCGGTCCTCACCCTCCTCCACGCGGCGGTCACCTCGGGCACGCTCGCCGCGGCTCTCGGCGTCCAGGACGGAGCCCAGGAACGCCGTGTGCTGCACGGCATCCAGGCCGCCGCGGTCGCGCTGGCCGACGAGCTGGGCGACCGGGTCCGGCTCGACGCCGGCGTGGACCGCCTGTCGTGGAACGACGCAGGTGCGATCGTCGACCTCGCCGATGGGCCGGTGATGGCCCGGCACGTGGTCGTCGCGATGGCGCCGAGCTCCTGCGAGCGCATCGACTTCGAGCCGGTGCTTCCGCTGCGCCGGGTGGATGCGCAGCGCCGGATGCCGCTCGGCTCCGTCGTAAAGGTGTGCGCCGTCTACGACCGGCCGTTCTGGCGCGAGGCCGGGCTCTCGGGCTCGGTGCTCGACCTCGACGGCCCGTTCCACCACTGCCTCGACGTCTCCTCTCCCGACAGCGGTCGCGGCGTGCTCGTGTCGTTCCTCGCCGCCGGCCCTGCGCGCGACCTGTCCGACGCGGCCCTCGGCGCCGGCGCGTCCGAGGTACGGCGGGCCCGCTTCCTCAAGCGCGCGGTCGCCTGGTTCGGGCCGGAGGCGGCGCAGCCGCTGCACTACCGCGACCTCGACTGGACGTCGGTGCCGTCGGTGGGCGGCGGCTACTCCGGCGTCGTCGAGCCCGGTGCGTGGCCGACCATCGGTCCGAGCCTCACCGCGCCCGTCGGCTGTCTGCACTGGGCCGGCAGCGAGTCGGCGTCGACCTGGACCGGCTACGTCGAGGGCGCGCTCGCCTCGGGGATCCGGGCCGCCGACGAGGTCCTCGCCGCGCGCGGGCTCAGCCCCGGGAGGTGACCAGCGCGGGCTGCGGGCGACGCGCGAGCAGCAGCGCCGCGGCGTCGTCGGGGACCGCCGCGCCGTGCAAGGCCTCGACCTCGTCGGCCAGCCGGTCCAGGACCCGCGGGTCCGCGACGTCGCGGTGCTCGGCGAGCAGGTCGAGGAAGCCGTCGAACCCCATGCGCTCATGGCTCGTCGGCCACGCGCGCCCCTCGAAGAGCCCGTCGGTCACCAGCAGCACGGAGTCCCACGGTGCGAGCCGCAGCACGTGGACGTCGAGGCTGGCCCCAGGACGCAGGACGCCCAGCGGCGGGCCGCCCATCGGTGCCGGTCGCGGAGGATGGAGCAGGATCGGCGGCGGGTGTCCCGCGCAGACGTACTCGATCGTCGACATCGACGGGTCGACCTCGCCGGTGATCATCGTGACGAAGAGGCCGCTCGACGGTCGACGCTCGTGCACGACCAGGTCGAGCGCGCGAACGCGGTCCTTCAACGTCGAGCCCGCGACAGACTGCGCGCCCCGCCAGGCGGCGCGCAGGGTCGCGGCGAGCGCGGCCTGCTCCGGCCCGTGGCCGGAGACGTCGCCGATGAGGAACGCCGTCCCGCCGCCCTCGGTCGCGACGACGTCGAGGAAGTCGCCGCCGAGCAGCAGCTGACGCAGACCCGGCCGGTACAGCAGGCGCACCACCGTGTTCGGGACCTCGTCCACCTGCGCCGGCAGGAAGCCGGCCTGCAGCCGCTCGGTCAGCTGCCGGTACTCCTCCTGCGCAAGCCGCCGGCGCACGACGGTCTTGGCGAGGGCGACCTGGTCGCCGAGCCGGTCGAGCGTCTCCATCCACGCACGGTCCGGCTCGCTGCGGTCGACGCTCCAGCTCAGCGCGAGGAACCCGACCAGCGCGAAGTCGACGCGGATCGGCGTCGAGGTCCCGACCGCTGCCCCGACCTGCTCCATCGTCAACCGACGGGGATCCGTCGGCGGCAGCGCGGCCGCTCGCCGCCAGGTGGTGCGGGCTCGGCCGGACCACTGCGACTCTCCACCCATCTGCTCACGGGGGACCGTGCGCAGCACAGCACCGCCCTCGAGCTGCGGCGACCGGGCGAGCAGCACCGCCTGGTCGCCGTCGACCTGCCAGTACGACGCCGTCTCCGCGCCGAGGACCTCGCGCGCGATGCGGCAGGCGCGCGCCGCGACGTCGGCGATGTCGCGCGCGCCGCTGAGCTCGGGCAGCCGGTCGAGCATGTGCGCGAGGAGCTCCTCGGCACGGTCCTGCTCGCGCGCGGTCGCGAGCACCGCCTCCTGGGCGACGATGCGGTCGTCGCGCCGACGGCGTACGCCGGCGAGCGCCACCGCGAGGACCGAGCCGACCACGAGCGCGCCGTAGCGCAGCTGCATGTCGCGGCCCGAGTAGTCGCCGACCGCGTACATCACCCCGCCGACGCTCGCGGCGGCGAGGGCCACGACCCCGGCGCCGACGGGACCTGCCACGAGCGCCGCACCCATGACGGGGAGGAGCAGGACGGCCACCGGGAGCGATGCCACGGACTCACCGGCGGTCAGCACGAGGACCGTCGCGACGACCACGCCCGCGAGCCCCCACAGGACCGGGCGCCGGTCCGCTCGGAGCTCCGACCGCAGCGCTGCCACCACGTCCCTTCCATCCATCGCACCAGGCGTCCTGGCACGACCGACATCGACGACGCCGCACCGAGCAGGGGCCCAGAGACAGGGCCTCGGGGGCACGCTAACCCGGCCCCGCGGGACCGCCCAGGGGCCGCTCGGCGTGGTCGCGCTCCCGACGTGGCGTGATCCACATGAACCCCGAGGAGCGTCCGGTAGACGGGCGCAGGGGTTGTTTCGCTACGGGCCGTGCGGGGGACGGTGGAGGTCCGCGAGGAGGGGATCCCCACGATGGAGCAGGAACCGTACGACCTGGTGGTGGTGGCCAACCGGCTGCCGGTGGCCGCGGAGACCGACGACGACGGCAACGTGCGCTGGGTGCGCTCCCCGGGCGGTCTGGTGAGCTCGTTGGAGCCCGCGCTGCGCAGCAGCCGGGCGGTCTGGGTCGGCTGGTCGGGGCGCGTCGCGTCCGACGACGTCGTCGACGTCCCGCTCCCGGAGGCGCTGGGCCCGTGCGACCTGCGCGAGGTCCCGCTGACGGCGTCGCAGGTCGAGGACTACTACGAGGGCTTCTGCAACTCGACGCTCTGGCCGCTCTACCACGACGCCATCGCGACGCCGGTCTACCACCGCCACATGTGGGACGCCTACGTCGAGGTCAACCGCGCGTTCGCCGCGCACGCTGCCGAGGTGGCCGGTCCCGGGGCCACCGTCTGGGTGCACGACTCGCAGCTGCAGCTGGTGCCCGCGCTGCTGCGCGAGCTGCGTCCCGACCTCAAGATCGGCTTCTTCCTGCACATCCCGTTCCCACCGATCGAGCTGTTCCTGCAGCTGCCCTGGCGGCAGGCGATCGTCGAGGGGCTGCTCGGCGCCGACCTCGTCGGCTTCCACACCCCGGGTGCGGCGTCGAACTTCCTGGCGCTCGCGCACCGCCTCTTCGACCACCCGGTCGACGCCGACGGGCTCGACCTCGTCGACCACACCGGTCGCGAGCGCCGGGTCACGGTCGGCGCGTTCCCGATCTCGATCGACACGCGTGAGTACGACGCCCTCGCGCGCACGCCGGAGGCGCAGGACGCCGCGCTCGAGCTGCGTCGACGCCTGGGCAACCCGCGCTGGGTCCTCCTCGGCGTCGACCGGCTCGACTACACCAAGGGCATCGACCTGCGGATCAAGGCGTTCACCGAGCTCCTCGCCGACGGGTCGATCGAGCCGGGGAGCGCCGTCTTCCTGCAGGTGGCCACTCCGACGCGCGAGAACGTCGAGGACTACCAGCGGCTGCGCGACGAGATCGCGCTGCTCGTCGGGCGCGCGGTCGGCGACCACGGCGTGATCGGCGCCGCTCCGGTGCAGTACCTGCACCAGCCGTTCGAGCGCGAGGCGATCGTCTCCTTCTACGCCGCCGCCGACGTCATGCTCGTGACGCCGTACCGCGACGGGATGAACCTCGTGTGCAAGGAGTACGTCGCCTCGCGCATGCGCGACGACGGCGCCCTCGTGCTGTCGGAGTTCGCCGGCGCCGCGGTCGAGCTGCAGGACGCCTTCCTGGTGAACCCGTACGACGCCGACGGCATCAAGCGCACGATCCTGCAGGCGATGAACGCGCCGCAGCCCGAGCTGCAGCGGCGGATGCGCTCGATGCGCTCCTGGCTGTTCGAGCACGACGTGCACCGCTGGACCAGCTCCTTCCTCGAGGCGCTGGACAAGGCGGGTGCGACGCCGTGAGCGTCATGGACGTCGGGCTGACCCGCAGCGTCGCCGAGGTCGCTCGAGCGCCGCGGCTGCTCGTGGGCAGCGACTTCGACGGCACGCTGTCGCCGATCGTCGGCGATCCCGACGACGCGCGCGCCGTGGCCGGTGCGGTCGAGGCGCTGCGCCGGCTGGCCGCGTGCCCCGGCGTCACCGTCCTCGTCCTGTCGGGCCGTTCGCTGCGCGAGCTCTCGGTGCTGCTGCACGGGATCGCGGGCGTGCGCCTGGTCGGCAGCCACGGTGCGGAGCACGACGACGGCACCGCCCCGCTGACCGAGGCGCAGGAGCAGATCCGCGCCCGCCTCGTGCTCGAGCTGGCCCGCGCGACCGCGACGGTCCCCGGAGCCCGGCTCGAGCGCAAGCCCGCGGGCGCTGCGGTCCACGTGCGGCGGGCGTCGCGCGAGGACGCG
>JBGAJT010000213.1:0-6298 GCA_044224785.1 Candidatus Nanopelagicales bacterium
CTTCCAGCCCGCCGGCGGCCGCCGCGCGCGCAGCCGGACCGGCGCCGCCTGAGCGCGGGCCGCACACTTTTTCCCTGCCCAAGAAAACGTCCGCCGCCCCGCGCGATCGCGCGCTGCTTGAAAGCCTCTGGCGCGAGCCCGTCGAGCGTTACACGCTGCCCAACGGCCTCACCGTCCTGCTCCGCCACGACACCGCCGCGCCCGTGGCCTCGGTGCAGGTGTGGGTGAAGACCGGCAGCATCCACGAGGGCGCCGCGCTCGGCGCCGGCCTCTCGCACTACCTCGAGCACCTGCTGTTCAAGGGCACCCCGCGCCGCTCCGCGCTGGACATCTCCGCGTCGATCGACGGCGTCGGCGGCGAGATGAACGCCTTCACCAGCAAGGAGTACACGTGCTTCTACGCGCGTGTGCTCGACGCCGACCTGCCGCTTGCGGTCGACGTCGTCAGCGACCTGGTGACGTCGGCGCTGCTGCGCGCCGCCGACGTCGAGTCCGAGCGCGACGTGATCCTCGAGGAGATCGCGATGCGCGACGACGACCCCGGCGACCTGGTCCACGAGGAGTTCGCCGACGCGATGTTCGGGCCGACGCCGTTGGGCCGCCCGATCCTCGGCACCGTCGAGACCATCAACGCGATCACGCCGCGCGCGATCAAGAGCTTCTACAAGAGCCGCTACCGCCCCGAGAACATGGTCGTGTCCGCGGCCGGCAACGTCGACCACGCGGCGCTCGTGCGCCTGGTGAAGAAGGCGTTCGGCGCGGCGGGCATGCTCGACGGCGACACCCTCCCGGCCCCCGCGCGCAGCGGCGCGTTCCGCACGCGCGGCGCCGGCGCCGTGCGCGTGCTCACCAAGACCACCGAGCAGGCCAACGTCGTGCTCGGCGTACCCGGTGTCGCGCGCGACGACGAGCGCCGCTTCACCCTCGGCGTCCTCAACGCCTCCCTCGGCGGCGGCATGAGCAGCCGGCTGTTCCAGGAGATCCGCGAGAAGCGCGGCCTGGCCTACTCGGTCTTCTCCTTCGCCTCGCACTTCGCCGACACCGGCCAGTTCGGCGTCTACGCCGGCTGCATGCCCAAGAAGGTCGACGACGTCCTGTCGATCACCCGCGAGGAGCTCGCGAAGGTGGCGGCCCACGGCCTCACCGACGAGGAGCTCGCGCGCGGCAAGGGCCAGCTGCGCGGCGGCCTCGTCCTCGGGCTCGAGGACACCGGCTCGCGGATGTCGCGGATCGGCAAGGCCGAGCTGCTCAACGGCCGGCTCTGGTCGACCAGCGAGGTGCTGGACGCGATCGACTCGGTCACCGTCGACGACGTCCGCGACATCGCGGCCACCCTCCTCGACGTCACGCCCACGCTCGCCGTCATCGGGCCGTTCGAGCCCGACCGCGACTTCTCGTCCGCGATCGCCTGACCCTCGCAAGGAGCGCCATGACCCGCGTCGCAGTGATCGGTGCCCTCGGCCGGGTCGGCCGCTCGGTCGTCGCCGCGGTCGAGGCCGCGCCCGACCTCGAGCTCGTGGCCGCGGTCGACAAGGGCGACGCGCTCGACCGGCTGGTCGAGGCCGGCGCCGAGGTCGCCGTCGACTTCACCCACCCCGACGCCGTCCTGGCCGACGTCGAGTTCCTCGTGCAGCACGGGATCCATGCGGTCGTCGGCACCACCGGCTGGAGCGAGGAGCGCTACGACGTCGTGCGCGGGTGGCTCCGCGACGCTCCCACCACGGGCGTGCTGGTGGCCCCGAACTTCGCGATCGGCGCCGTCCTCATGATGCGCTTCGCGGCGCAGGCCGCCCCGTTCTTCGAGTCGGTCGAGATCGTCGAGCTGCACCACCCGAACAAGGTCGACGCGCCGTCGGGCACGGCCGCCGCCACGGCGCGCGCGATCGCGGCCGCCCGTGCCGCCGCGGCGTCCGAGCCCATGCCCGACGCCACCACGCAGAGCCTCGAGGGCGCGCGCGGCAGCGAGATCGACGGCATCCCGGTGCACTCGATCCGGCTGCGCGGCCTGGTGTCGCACCAGGAGGTGCTGCTCGGGACGACGGGGGAGACCTTCACGTTGCGCCACGACAGCCTCGACGTGAGCTCGTTCGCCCCCGGAGTGCTGCTCGGCGTCCGCAACGTCGCCGCCCACCCCGGCCTCACCGTCGGCCTCGACTCCTACCTCGGACTGGGCTGAGCCGTCTGGGAACGCGCGTCGCGCGCGTCGAGCAGCACGTTGGCCGCGACCATGCCGGCGGCGCACAGCCCGGCGAGGAGCACGGGCTGGGGCGCCCAGGTGCACGCCAGCAGGAGCGGTACGCCGAGCAGCGTCCACGTGCGCCCCTGCGCATCGGCCTGCGGGCGCAGGTGCAGCCAGTACACCGTCACGACGTAGAGCGAGACGGGGACGGTCACGCACGCCGCGGCCAGCTGCTCGCTGATGTCGAGGTGCCCGGTCGCCTGGTCGACGGCGACGGCGATCCCGGCACCCACGGCGGCGGCTGAGGCGTAGACGACCAGGTGGCCGTAGCCCCAGACGAACGCCTTGCGGCTGCTGGTGAGGAGCTCCTCCGCGGAGCGGGCGAAGTACTTCCACCACATCGAGAAGACGAGCAGCAGCCCGCCCGCGGCGATGCCCCACACGGCGCTGCGGTGGTCGGTGTCGCCGATGACGGAACCCAGCGCGGTCGATCCCGAGAGCACGGACTCGCCCAGCACGATGAGGGTGAACAGGCCGTAGCGCTCGGCGATGTGCTCGGGGTTCCACGGCGTGCGGCCGTGCCGCTCGCCGAGCACCGGCACCATCAGCTCGGCCACGACCAGCAGCGCGAAGCAGGGCATCTTCCACGCCGACGGGACGAACAGCAGGCCGATCCATCCCAGCTGGCAGAGCGTCACGCCCAGCGCCATCCGTCGCGAGGTGGTGCGGCGCGGCGGGTCGTCGCGCGCAGCCCGCAGCCACATCAGGACCAGCGACGTGCGCATGATGCAGTAGTCGATGGTCACGATCAGGAAGTCGCGCTCCTCGAACGCCGACGGGATCCCGGAGGCGAGCACCAGCGCACCAGCGATGACCACGAAGATCGACAGCCGCCACAGGACGTCCTCGGAGTCGTACGCCGAGGCGAACCACGTGACGTTCATCCACGCCCACCAGA
Organism: Candidatus Nanopelagicales bacterium; assembly: GCA_044224785.1. Classification (GTDB taxonomy): domain Bacteria; phylum Actinomycetota; class Actinomycetes; order S36-B12; family CAIYMF01; genus Longivirga. The sequence goes on from JBGAJT010000213.1 coordinate 3,138, forward strand.
TGGCGAAGAACACCATCAGGTACGACACGACTCCCGAGGCGAGGTGCCCGGCGTCGCCCTCGGCATGGTGCAGCTCGGCCGCGGCCGCGGCGACCGCGACGACGAAGCAGAGGTCGAAGAACAGCTCCAGCGGGGTCGACACCCGGTGCGGCTCGTCGACCGAGCGCGGCGTCATCGGCCGGCGCCACACGAGCTCGCGCGTCATACGGCCCAGCCCATCGCGCGGAAGACGGCTGCGGTCGCGGCGGCGACGATGACCACGACGAGGAACGGCGCGCGGAGCAGGAGCGCGACGACGGCCGCCGAGAGGCCGGCGAGCCGGGCGTCGAGGACGAGGTGCTGGTCGACGGCGAAGGTCTGGACCGCGACGAGCGCCATGAGGAGCGCGATCGGCAGGGCGTCGGCGATCGCCTTCACCAGCGGTCGGTCCAGCACCGACTGCGGCACCGAGTGCCCGGCGATCTTGAAGGCGAAGCAGCCGAGGGTCGCGGCGAGCACCGCCCACCAGGTCGTCGTCATGACGGCACCCCCGGATCGGTACGTCGCCGCACCTCGAGCACGCCGGCGGCGACCGCCACGGACGCGGTCAGCAGCACAGGGACCCCGGGCTGCAGGAACGGCGTCAGCACGAGCGCCATCGCGAAGGCGCACAGGCCGATCGCCCACGACCGCCGGTCCTTCAGGCGCGGCCAGACCAGGGCGATGAAGCCGGCGGGGATCGCGGCGTCGAGCCCGAGCCGCTTGGGGTCGCCGAGCGCGTTCGCGCCGATGGCGCCCGCGAGGGTCGCGAGGTTCCAGAACACGAACACCGACAGGCCGGTCGCCCAGAACGCGAACCGCGACGCGCGGCCGCCGTCGTGCTCGGCCGACCTGCTGACCGCCATCGCCGTCGACTCGTCGATCGTGAGCTGGGCCGCGACCACGCGACGCAGCCCGCGCACGTGCAGGACCTCGGCCATCGACAGCCCGTAGAAGGCGTTGCGGACGCCGAGCAGCACGCTCGTGGCCACCGCCGACACGGCGCCGCCCCCGGCCGCCAGCACGCCGATCAGGGCGAACTGCGAGCCGCCCGTGAACATGAGCGCGGAGAGGATCTGCGTCTGCAGCGCGGTGAGGCCGCTCGTGACCGAGATGGCGCCGAAGGAGACGCCGTACGCCGCGACGGCGATGCCGACGCCGAGCGCGTTGGCGACGATGCCGCGACGCTCCTCCGCCCAGGGCGGGACGTGCGGCTCGTGGTGCGGGACGGTCATTCGGGCTCTTGGGGGATGCCCTCGTCGGCCGGGCCGACGTGGTCGGTGAGCCACTCCACGAGCGGTGTCATCGCGCGCCAGCTCTTCTGGACGTGCGTGAGCGCCTTGCGCGTGCCGAGCCAGGCGGGTGTGCCGTCGTGGCGCTCGACGGTGACGGTGCGGTGGCGGAGCAGGTCGAGCCGCGGGTGGTCCTCGGCGACGCCGCGCGGACGCGTCTTCATGACGTCGCCGCCGAGCGTCAGACCCCCCTTGGCCGCGGTCGCGATGGCCGACTCGAGGACCACGCCGGCGGCGCTGTCGACGGCGTCGCGGTAGCGGCCGATCTGCAGGCTCGAGCCGTTCCACCAGCCGCCGGCGACCATGAGGCCGTCGGCGCCGATCTGCACGTAGTAGCCGATCGCGTCCTCGGTCGGCACGTAGCCGCCCTGGTGCTCCTTGTAGGGGCGCTTGTCCTTGGAGAAGCGGACGTCGTTGTAGGGACGGAAGATCCGGCTCTCGCCGAACTCGCCGGACAGCTCGTCGAGCAGCGCGAGCAGGGGCTCCTTCACGTAGGCCTCGTAGTCGCCCTTGTGGGCCGTCCAGAACGACTTCGAGTTGTCGGCGGCCAGCGCCTCGTAGAACTCGAAGGCCTGCACCGGGATGCCCGTGAACCTCGCCATGCCGGGCAGCCTAGGGCCCGGCCGTCCCCGCTCAGGAGCAGACCCGGAGCGAACGCTCCGCCCGCCGTGCCAGGAGTCCGGCGCCGCACCCGGGTAGCGTCGCGGCTGTGAGGGTCGTCGTCGTCGGTGCCGGTGCGTGGGGTCTGCCCGCGGCGGCCGAGCTCGCGCGCCGCGGCCACGACGTGAGCCTTCTCGACCGCTACGGCCCGGCCAACCAGCTCTCGTCCTCGTCGGGGCCCACGCGCATCTGGCGGCTCTCGCACCCCGACCGGCTCCGCGTCCGGCTCGCGGTCCGGTCGGAGGAGGCGTGGGAGCGCCTCGAGTCGATCAGCGGCATCACCGCCCACCTGCGGCGCGGCCTGCTCTGGCGCGACACCACGACGTGGCAGCACGTGGCCGACGCCCTCGAGGCGGAGGGCGTCGAGCGGACCGTCGTGGATCCCGACGACGTCGGCCGCTGGTTCCCGGGGCTGCGCCCCGACGGCCGCCCCGCCGTCTGGCAGGCCGACGCCGGGCCGGTGCTCTCCAACCACGCGCTCGACGCGCAGATCTCGCTGCTGGCCACGGCGCGCGGCGAGCTGGTCACCGGTGTGCACGTGCGCGAGGTCGACCCGAGCGGCACCGCCGTCGTGGTGCGTGGCGCCGACGGCCGCACCTTCGAGGCCGAGGTCGTCGTGCTCGCCCCGGGTCCCGGCGCCGAGCCGCTGCTGCGGCCCCTCGGCGTCGACATCCCCTTCACGCCGATGCTCGAGCAGGTGTGCCACGTCGGACGCGACAGTGCGACCGACGACCTGCCGTGCATCTACGAGGGCCCGATCGGCGACGAGCCGGGGATGTACGGCATGCCGACGCCAGGACGCGGCTACAAGCTCGGCATCGACCGCCAGCTGCGGACCTACCGCGACGACGACCACGACCGCGTGCCCGACCCGGGTATCACTGCGGCGATCTCGGCGCGTGCGGCCCGCGCCTTCGAGTCGATCGACCCGACCGTCGTCGACGCCCAGGTCTGCACCTGGACCGACTCGCCCGACGGCCGTTTCGTCACCGACACGATCTACGACGGACGCATCGTGGTCGCCGCGGGCGACTCGGGGGAGGGCTTCAAGTACTCGGCGCTCATGGGCCCGGTGCTCGCCGACCTCGCCGAGGGCGCAACGCCCGACGACGACATCGCCGCGCTCGGTCTCGCCCGCTTCGCCGACGGCGCCTCCCGCACCCGCCCCACCCTCGGCCACTGACCCGGCCC
>JBGAJT010000214.1:0-6261 GCA_044224785.1 Candidatus Nanopelagicales bacterium
CCGCCAGGACCGTGGCGACCGCCAGGGCGGCAACGACCGTCAGGGCCAGAACGACCGCCAGGGCGGCAACGACCGTCAGGGCGGCAACGACCGTCAGGGCGGCAACGAACGCCAGGGCGGCAACGACCGCCAGGGCGGCAACGACCGCCAGGGCGGCAACGACCGCCAGGGCGGCAACGACCGCCAGGGCCAGAACGACCGCCAGGGCGGCTACGACGACGACGACCGCGGCGGCCGCAGCCGTCGCCGGCGTCGGGGCCGTGACCGCGACCGCGGCGGCTTCGACGGCGGCAACCGCAACAACCGCGAGCGCCGCCCGCGCGGCTTCGAGGGCGAGGTCGAGGTGAGCGAGGACGACGTCCTGCTCCCCGTCGCCGGCATCCTCGACATCCTCGACAGCTACGCGTTCGTGCGCACCAGCGGCTACCTGCCGGGCCACAACGACGTCTACGTCGCGCTGGCCATGGTCAAGCGCTACGGCCTGCGCAAGGGCGACGCCGTCACCGGCACCGTCCGCCAGCCGCGCGACGGCGAGAAGGCCCAGAAGTTCAACCCGCTCGTCAAGGTCGAGTCGGTCAACGGCGCCGACCCCGAGGCGTCGAAGAACCGCGTGGAGTTCGGCAAGCTCACGCCGCTCTACCCGCAGGACCGCCTGCGCCTCGAGACGACGCCGGGCAACCTCGTCACCCGCGTGATCGACCTCGTCGCCCCGATCGGCAAGGGCCAGCGCGGCCTCATCGTGTCGCCGCCCAAGGCGGGCAAGACGATGATCCTGCAGGCGATCGCCAACGCGATCGCGGTCAACAACCCCGAGGTCCACCTCATGGTCGTGCTCGTCGACGAGCGCCCCGAGGAGGTCACCGACATGCAGCGCTCGGTGAAGGGCGAGGTCATCGCCTCGACCTTCGACCGTCCCGCCGACGACCACACCACCGTCGCGGAGCTCGCGATCGAGCGCGCCAAGCGCCTCGTCGAGCTCGGCCACGACGTCGTCGTCCTGCTCGACTCGATGACCCGCCTCGGCCGCGCCTACAACCTCTCGGCGCCGGCCAGCGGCCGCATCCTCTCCGGTGGTGTCGACTCCGCGGCGCTCTACCCGCCCAAGCGGTTCTTCGGCGCCGCGCGCAACATCGAGAACGGCGGGTCGCTCACGATCCTCGCGACCGCCCTCGTCGAGACCGGGTCCCGCATGGACGAGGTCATCTTCGAGGAGTTCAAGGGCACGGGAAACATGGAGCTCAAGCTCGACCGCAAGCTCGCGGACAAGCGCATCTTCCCCGCCGTGGACGTCGACGCCTCGGGCACGCGCAAGGAGGAGATCCTCATGGCGCCCGACGAGCTCAAGACGGTCTGGAAGCTGCGCCGGGTGCTGCACGCGCTCGACCAGCAGCAGGCCATCGAGCTCCTGCTCGGCAAGCTGCGCGAGACCAAGAGCAACTTCGAGTTCCTCGTCCAGGTGCAGAAGACGACCCCGGTGGCCGTCGGCTCCTCCGACGACGACGAGCTCTGACCGCTCCAGCAGCGCCCCGACGCGGCCTGCCCGCGGCGCTGCGCCGCCCTGCTGCGCCGAACGGGTGACGAACGCCCGCCGGACCCGGCACTGAACCGTGGCCCCGCCTCTTCGGAGGCGGGGCCGCGTGCGTACCGCCGCACGGGAGGCCCGTGGGAGCGCCCAACTTTTCCTCTCGCAGCGCTCAAGGGATCACCCGGACGGCCGATGAGTTCCAGGCACGGGGAATCGTCATAGCACTCCTGGAGGAGAAACCATGTCTCGAACGACTCGACGCCGCGCGATCCGCGCGGTCGCTCCGGTGGCCGGTCTGCTCGCAGCCGGTCTCCTCGTCTGGCAGGGCAGCTACGCCGCCTTCAGCGCCACGACGGCGAACGGAGCCAATAATTGGGCTGCGGGCTCTGTCTCGCTGACCGACGACGACGCTGCTGTGGCCATGTTCTCGACGGCCGTCGTCACGCCTGCCGGTGCGCAGGACACCAAGGCCCTCAAGCCGGGCGACACGCGCATCAACTGCATCAAGGTCACGAACAACGGCACGCTGGCCGGTCCGGTCAAGCTCTACGTGCAGACCTACTCCCAGACGGCCACCCTCGGTGACAACCTCACCGTGACCGTCGAGCAGGGCACCGGCACGGGCGCCACCGCGTTCGGCAGCTGCACCGGCTTCACCAACACCGCGACGCTGGTCAACGCCCAGACGCTCACCGCGTTCGCTGGCGCCAACAGCACCTTCAGCAACGGTGTCGGCGGCTCGAGCCTGGCCGTGGGCGCTTCGACGTACTACCGCTTCACCACGACGGTGAACGCTGCTGCACCGAACACCGTCCAGGGCGGCACCGCCACGGCGACGTTCCAGTGGGAGCTGCAGGCGTAACGCCTGACCCGTCACGCGCGCCGGCCCCACCCACTGCGGTGGGTGGGGCCGGTCCCGCGAGAGGCGCCGTGAGGCGCACCGACACGACCGGGGGAGGAGGACACGATGAGCCAGCTGACCGCCGTCGCCGACGACGCGACCCTCGAGCCGACCCCCCGCTACCCCGTCCGAGTCCTGCTCGCCGGGATCGTGGCCCGCACCTGGCTGTGGTTCGTCGCCGGCTGCATCATCATCACGCTGCTCCCGTTCCTCATCGGCTGGCGCTCGTACGACGTCGAGAGCGGCTCGATGCTCCCGCGCCTCGCCGTGGGCGACGTCGTCATCGCGTCGCCGAACCCGGCGGTCGACGACCTGCTCGGCCGCGTCACCGTCTTCACCGACCCCGACGGCGGCAAGACCAAGGTCCACCGCGTCACCGCCATCAACGGCAACGGCACCCTCACGACCAAGGGCGACAACAACCCGACGGTCGACCCGCAGCCGCTGCCCGTCGAGAACGTCAAGGGCATGGCCCGCCTGCTCGTCCGCTGGGTCGGGCTCCCGCTCATCTGGGCGCAGACCGGCCAGTGGGTGTGGCTGCTGCTCTTCCTCGGCTCCCTCGTCCTCGCCGGCCTCGCGATCGCACGCGACCAGGAGGACGACGAGCCCGACGACGATCCCGAGGGCCCGGACGACGGCGCGGACGCCGTGACGCCGCTGCCCGCGCGCCTGTCCGACGGCGGCACGGGCGTGACGAAGGCTGCCTCCCAGCGCGACCCCGGAGCCCAGCGGACCGTGCGCCGCTTCGTGTGGTCGCGACGGCTGGCCTACCTCGCGCTGCTGGCGACCGTGCTCTCGGTCCCGACGGCGAGCGCCGCGTTCGCCGCGACCGCGTCCAACCCGACCAACCGCTGGGCCGCGACCACCTGGACGTACACGTCCCAGGTGAACGCGATGTCGCCGTGGCTGTACTGGAAGCTGGACGAGACGTCGGGCACCACGGCGGCCGACACGAGCGGCAACGGCCGCACCGGCACCTACAACCCGAACGCCGCCGCCTTCACCCGCGGGATCGTCGGGGCCAACACGGCCAACACCCCGAACCTCGGCGTGACGCTCAACGGCACCACCGCCTGCATCAACACGACCAGCACCACGTCGATGACGGCTCCTGTGCAGATCACCGAGGTCGTCTGGTTCAAGACCACGACGACCAACGGCGGCAAGCTGCTCGGCTTCGAGACGCCGCGCACCGGCGTGGCCGTGGCCGGTTCCGGTGGCACCTACGACCGCCACCTGTACATGGACGGCTCGGGCAAGGTGTGGTTCGGCGTCTACAACGGCGCCTACTTCACCGTCGGGTCGACCGGCACGCTCAACAACGGCGCCTGGCACATGGCGGTCGGTCAGATGGGTGTCGGCGGCATGAAGCTCTGGATCGACGGGGTGCTCCAGGGCACCAACGCGAACGCCGCGGGGGAGACCACCCAGGGCTGGTTCCGCGCCGGCTGCGGCAACCTGGCCGGCTGGGGAGGCTCGTGGAACGGCGGCAACAGCCCGACCACGGACAGCAGCGCCACCCAGAACCGTCAGTTCGCCGGCTCGCTCGACGAGATCTCGGTGTGGCAGTCGGTGCTGACCCCGGCGCAGATCGCGATGCTCTGGGCGGCTCACTGACGGGGTCCGCGGCGAGGGAATACCGCTCAAGCCTGCGGCGTTTGGTCGGCGCAAGCCCCGGATGGCAGAATGGGCCCTCGGCCCTGGCCCTCCGGTCGGAGCCCCCGGTCCGGTTCACGTGCCCCGGCACGACCCGGCGCCACGACATGAGGAGCACCATCATGAAGGCCGACATCCACCCGGCGTACGCCGAGACGCAGGTGAACTGCGCCTGCGGGAACACGTTCACGACGCGCAGCACCGCGAAGAACGGCGTCATCCACGCCGAGGTCTGCAACCAGTGCCACCCGTTCTACACGGGCAAGCAGAAGATCCTCGACACCGGCGGTCGCATCTCCAAGTTCGAGAAGCGCTTCGGCAAGAAGGCCGACGCCTAGCTCGCTTCCCCGAGGGCTCTCCCGAGCCGTCTCACGACGGTTCCGGGGGAGCCCTCGCCGTTTGTCCGCCCGCACCGTCGCACCCAGGAGCCCGCGATGTTCGAGTCCGTCGAGACCCTCGAGGCGGAGTACGCCGACCTCGAGCGGCGTCTCGCCGACCCCGACATCCACGGTGACCAGGCCGCAGCCCGCAAGGTCGGCCGTCGCTACGCCGAGCTGCGGCCCGTGGTGGCGACCTACCGCGAGTGGCGGACCACGAACGACGATCTCGAGGCCGCGCTCGAGCTCGCCGGCGACGACCCTGCCTTCCGCACCGAGGCCGAGCAGCTCGCCGCGCACCGCGACGAGCTCGCGGAGAAGCTGCAGGTGCTGCTCGTCCCGCGCGACCCGCTCGACGACTCCGACGTCATCCTCGAGATCAAGGCGGGCGAGGGTGGCGAGGAGTCGGCGCTGTTCGCCGGCGACCTGCTGCGCATGTACCTGCGCTACGCCGAGCGCCGGGGCTGGAAGGCGGAGGTGCTCGAGTCCGAGCAGAGCGACCTCGGCGGCTACAAGGACGTCACCGTCGCGGTGAAGGCGCGGGGGAGCGTCGAGCCCGGCGAGGCGCCCTACGCACGGCTGAAGTACGAGGGCGGCGTGCACCGCGTGCAGCGCGTTCCCGCCACCGAGTCGCAGGGCCGCATCCACACCAGCGCCGCCGGTGTCCTGGTGCTGCCCGAGACCGAGGACGTCGAGGTCGAGATCGACCCCAACGACCTGCGCATCGACGTCTACCGCTCCAGCGGCCCCGGCGGGCAGAGCGTGAACACCACCGACTCCGCCGTCCGCATCACCCACGTGCCGACCGGCGTCGTCGTCAGCTGCCAGAACGAGAAGAGCCAGCTGCAGAACAAGGAGTCGGCGATGCGCATCCTGCGCGCCCGGCTCGTGGCCATCGCGGAGGAGGAGGCCGAGCGCGAGGCGTCGGCCGCCCGTCGCTCGCAGGTCCGCACGGTCGACCGCAGCGAGCGCATCCGCACCTACAACTTCCCGGAGAACCGGATCAGCGACCACCGCGTGGGGTTCAAGGCCTACAACCTCGACTACGTCCTCGACGGCGATCTCGAGGCGGTCGTGCAGGCGTGCGTCGACGCCGACCTCGCCGCGCGCATGGAGTCCCTCGGCGGCGAGCAGTGACCGCCTGGACCCCGCCGGTGCGCACGCTGCGCGACGTCCTCGTCGACGGCGAGCGCCGGCTCGCGAACGCCGGCGTGCCCTCGCCGCGCGTCGACGCCGAGCTGCTGCTCGCGCACGTGCTCGGCGTCCCGCGCGGCCGGATGTTCCTGTCCGACCCGGTCGACGGCGCGGTGGCGCTGCGCTTCGAGGCGCTGCTGGTCAAGCGCGCGGCGCGCGTGCCGGTGCAGCACCTCGTCGGCGAGGCGCCGTTCCGCCACCTCGAGCTCGAGGTCGGGCGCGGCGTGTTCGTACCGCGCCCCGAGACCGAGACCGTGGCCGAGCTCGCCATCCGGGCCCTGACGTCCGACGCCGAGGAGCGGCTGGCGGTCGACCTGTGCACCGGGTCGGGTGCGATCGCGCTGGCGCTGGCCACCGAGGTCCCGCACTCGGTCGTCCATGCCGTGGAGCTCGAGGAGGCCGCCTACGAGTGGGCGGTCCGCAACCTCGTGCGGCAGGAGGAGGCCATCGCGGCCGTGGGCTCGCGCGTCCTGCTGCACCGCGGCGACGCGACCCGTGCCCACCTCGAGGCGCTGGCCCCGATCGTCGGGCGCGTCGACGTCGTCGTCACGAACCCGCCGTACATCCCCGACAACGCCGTGCCGCGCGACCCCGAGGTCCGCGAGTAC
>JBGAJT010000215.1:0-6241 GCA_044224785.1 Candidatus Nanopelagicales bacterium
GCCGTCCTCGCGCACGCCGCCGGGCCGCACGAAGTCGCGGTAGAGGTCGGTGAACCCCTCCCAGGGGCAGATCGCGGCCAGGTGGGGCGGGTGCAGCGCCGCGACCTTGTACTGGCTGATCGCGAGGTAGGAGACGCCGTCGAGGCCGACCTTGCCGGTGCACCACGGCTGCGTGCCGACCCACTCGATCAGGTCGTAGTAGTCCTGCGCCTCGAGGTCGGACATCAGGTCGTCGGTGCCCTCGGAGGTCCCGCCGCCGCGGAGGTCGGCGGTCACGACGACGTACCCGTTCGGCACCCAGAACGCCGGGTCGGGCGCCTCCCACGACGTCCACTCCGAGATCCGCACCGGCTCGGGCTGCGGGAACATCCGGTACTGCGGGTTCACGCCGTGCCCGCTGCGCGTGCGCGCGGGGATCGCGTCCTTGCCGTATGGGTGCGCCGACATCATCGCCGGAGCCGGTACGCCGTCGGCCGGCCGGAACGCGTTGACGCGCAACGTCGTACCGTCGCGCACCACGACCGGCACGTCCCAGTCGACGACGACCCCCTCGGGCGCCGACGACACCTCGACGCGGGGTCGGGCCGCGTTGCGCAGGCGGTGCGCTGCGCGGCTCGGCAGGCTCGGTCTGGTCATGGTTCCTCCTCGTCGTCCTCGACCGTAGGCCGCGGGCCATAAATATGTCTAATGACCTATTATTCGCCGGTGCCCACCTCACGACGTGCCCCTGCGCCTGGCCGCGGCCCCGGCCGGCCCCCGACCGGCGCCCCTGTCCTGCGGCGCGACGAGCTGCTGGAGGCGGCTGCGGTCGCGTTCTCCCACGGGTACGCCGCGATGAGCGTGCGGGCGCTCGCGCGCGACCTCGGCGTCAGCCAGTCCGCTGTCCAGCACCACGCCGCCACCAAGCAGGACCTGCTCTTCGCCGTGATCGACGAGGTCGTCGTGCCGTCGCTGATGATCACCGGCCAGGGGGTCGCGTCGCTCGCCGGCGCCGGCGGCGGCAGCAGCAGCAGCAGCAGCAGTGTGCAGGGGTCCGTGCGCAGGCTGATACGCGCACGCGTCGACGGCCTCGTCGCCCACGGCGGGATCGTCCTGTCGGTGATGTCGGACCGCTCGCGCGGCTCCGACGAGCGGCGTGCGCGCCTCGTCGCCGCCCTGGAACCCGCGCGCATCGCCGCCCTCGGCGCCCTCGGTGCCCTGGCCCGCAGCGGGGCGATCCGACCGGTCTCCGTCGCGGCCCGGACCGCGCTCACGATCGCGGCTATCCCGGCGCTCGCACAGGCGTGGTTCATGCTCGAGCGGATCGAGCCCGGTCTCGACGTCGACCGCGACGCCGTCCTCGACGAGATCACCGACCTCCTCGTCCTCGGCCTCCTGGCACGCTGACGCGCGGACCTGCGGCGTCCGTGCGTGGTGTCGGCCTAGCCTCGGAGCATGACCGGTGTGCGGAGCGAGCCCGGGGCAGGCCACGGCGCGCAGGAGCAGGGCACGACCTCGTGAGCACCTCCCACCGGCGGCGCCGCGGCGTCGTCGTCGTGCTCCTCGTGCTGGTGACCCTGGTGGTCGCGGGCGCGGAGAGGCGGCTGCTGGGCGGCGAGGCCGACGCGCGCACGGCAGTCGGCTTCTACGAGCTCCCCGCGTCGATCCCGCCCGGCGCACCGGGCCAGATCATCAAGCGCGAGCCGCTGCTCGGCGCACCGCTGGGATCGACCGCCTACCGCGTCGTCTACCACTCGCGCGACCTGCGCGGCCGCGACATCCCAGTGTCGGGAGTGGTCGTCGTGCCCGCCTGGCCGGCAGGCCCGGAGGGGCGCACGGTCGTGTCCTGGGCGCACCCCACGACCGGGGCAGCAGCGCACTGCGCGCCCTCGCTCGGGATCGATCCCTTCCTCGCGATCGAGGGGATGCACGAGCTGCTCGCGGCCGGCTACGCCATCGCCGCCACCGACTACCCCGGCCTCGGCGTCGCCGGCGAGAGCTCCTACCTGCTGTCGGTGCCGGAGTCCAACAGCGTCCTGGACGCGGCCCGCGCCGCGCGCGAGATCCTCGGCGCGGAGGCCAACGACCGGCTGCTGCTGTGGGGCCACTCGCAGGGCGGGCAGGCCGCGCTCGTCGCCGCCGAGCGCGCTGCGGCGTACGCGCCGGAGCTGAAGCTGCAGGGGGTCGCCGTCGCCGCACCGGCCGCCGACCTCGGCGTGCTGATGACCGACGACATCGACACGATGGCCGGCGTCACGATCGCCGCCTACGCCGTGTCGGCGTACCAGCAGGCGTACGCCGCGGACTACCCGGACCACGAGCTCGACGCGATCCTCACCCCGGAGGGAGCCGCCGTCACGCCGCGGGTCGTCGACCTCTGCCTGCTCACGCAGTCCGACGCCATCCATGCCGTCGCGGGCCCGTACATCGGCCGCTACGTGACGAGCAATCCGGCCACCACCCCGCCGTGGAGCAGGCTGCTCGACGTCAACAGCGCCGGCCACTCACCGATCGACGTCCCGGTCTTCGTGGGCCAGGGCCTCGCAGACACGCTCGTCCGCCCGACAGCAACCGAGGGCTACGTCGCGCGGCTCTGCGCCGCCGGCACCGACGTCGGGCTGCACACCTACGCCGGCATCGACCACGGCCTCGCGGCCTACGCGTCGATACCCCGACTGATGGAGTGGCTCGCCACCATCGACGACGGCGGCCGCCCCGCCTCGACCTGCTGACGTCGCCGCTCGGTGCAGGGCCCGCCGCGGCTCGACGAGCGTCAGCGCGGCGTGGACTGGAGCCGGAGGCCGGCGAGCAGGAGGTCGAGACCGGCGAGGAACTGGTCGGCGTCGACGTGGGTGGCGAACTCGTCGACGATCTGGTGGACGAACGGGAACTCGTCGGGGTCGAGGTCGCGCCACTGCTGTGCGGCGTCGGCGAGGAAGGCCTCGCGGGTCACGCTCCCCTGGACGACGGCCTCCGGCGGCTCCTGCCCGAGATCGGTCGCGCTGCCGATGACGTAGCCGATGATCGCCGAGACCGCATGGAACCTCTGCCGCGTCGTGAGGTCGAGCCGAAGCGTCTGCTGGCCGAGGTGCTCGTAGATGGCCAGCGACGTCGGCTGGACCGAGGAGTTGCGCAGGAAGTACGCCGCGAGCCAGGGGCGGTCCACCACACCGTCGAACAGCGCCACGGCGATGCTGCGGATGTCGGCGATGGGGTCGTCGGTCGTCGGGAGCGCCCGGATGCTCGTCAGGATCCCCTCGACGACGTGGTCGGTCGCGCGGTCGAGCAGCTCGTCGCGGCTCGCGACGTACCAGTAGATGCTCGCCACCCCGCCGCCGAGACGACCGGCCAGCGCGCGGAACGTGAGCGCCTCCTCGCCGGCCTCGTCGAGGAGGGCGACGGCCTCGGTCAGCACCGCGTCCATGGAGTGCGACGTCCGGCGCCGACCCGTGCGGGCAGCGGCTCGAGGCTGGCTCATCGTCGGCGTCCCTCCCTGGGTCCAGGAACCGGTTTGCATCTTATCGAACGTTGTTCCATGATGGATCGAACAGCGTTCGATGTCCGAACGGTGTTCGAGATCCGAGGAGGTGCTCGATGAGCTCCCCAGCCACGACCCCGACGATGCCCGCGCGCACCTACCCCTCGCTGCGCGCGGCCGCGATCCCCCTCGGCGCGCTGTGCCTGGCCTTCTTCGTGGAGATGGTCGACAACACCCTGATGAGCATCGCGCTGCCCACGATCGGCCGCGATCTCGGCGGCGGCACGCTGTCGCTGCAGTGGGTGACCGCGGCCTACTCCGTCACCTTCGGCGGCCTGCTCCTCACCGCCGGCTCGGCGGCCGACCGGCTCGGGCGACGGCGCGTGCTGCTGGTCGGCCTCGCGGTCTTCGGCGTCGTCAGCCTCGGGGTCATCGCCGTGACCTCGACGGGCCAGCTCATCGGGCTGCGCGCGCTCCTCGGGATCGCCGCCGCGATGATGGCGCCGGTGACCAACTCGCTGGTGTTCCGGCTCTTCGCCGACGACGTGCTGCGCCGCAAGGCGTTCACCGTGATGATCACCGTCGGCCTGACCGGTTTCATCCTCGGTCCGGTGCTGGGTGGCACGGCGCTCGCCCACGTGCCGTGGCAGTGGTTGCTGATCATCAACGCACCGATCGCGCTGATCGCGTGGATCGGCGTACGCCGCGGTGTGCCCGCCGACCATCCCGAGGACCTCACGCACGATCGGCTCGACCTCCCCGCGGCGCTGCTGAGCACCGTCGCGATCGGCCTGGGCTGCTACACGTTCACCAGCGGTGTCCTCTTCGGCTGGACGTCGTGGCAGACCCTCGGGTCCGCGGCGGCGGCGCTCCTCGCGCTCGCGGCCCTCGTGGTCCGCGAGCGGCGTACGTCGGAACCGATGCTCGACCTCAGGCTGCTGCATCGCGGCACCGTCCGCGGCGCGCTCCTCGCCCAGCTCGCGACCGCGGTCGCGATGGCTGCGGTGATGTTCGGTCTGATCCTGCAGTTCCAGTACGCCTACGGGTGGAGCCCCGTGAAGGCGGGACTGGCGAACCTGCCCCTGATCGTGACGATGCTCGCGGCCTCACCGCTGGCGGAGTCGCTCGTGACCCGCGTCGGACACCGCATCGCCTGCCTGATCGGCAGCGTGCTGCTGGCTGCGTCGCTCGCCGGCATGGCGCTCGCGGTCGAGCACGGCTACCTCGCGATCGCGGTCTGCATGGTGACGTTCACGATCGGGCTGCGCGTCGTCATGACGACGTGCGCGGTCGCGCTCGTCGACGCGATGCCGGAGAACCGCACCTCGCTGGGCACGTCGCTCAACGACACCGCGCAGGAGGTCGGGACGAGCGTCGGCACCGCGTTCATCGGCACGATCATCGCCGTCCTCGTCACGACCGTGCTGCCCGACGGCACCTGGAGCGACTCGCTCGTGTCGTCGTACTTCCACGGCGAGCGGGTCGCCTTCCTCGTCCTCGCGGTGGCCGTCGGCGTGATCGCCGGGTGGGGGTCGCTCACCCTCACCGACTCGCACTCGACCGAGGAGCACTAGCCCCGAGCAACTGCGCCGCACGCACGAACGCCCGGCCCCATGCAGGGACCGGGCGCATCGTGGAGCCGCCTATCGGAATCGAACCGATGACCTACGCATTACGAGTGCCAACGAGGCCGTGTTCGACGAGATGTGGGAGTGACGCTAGGTAGTGCTTGCGCACGTCAGCGGCTTGCAACCGTCCGGACAGGATTCTGGACCACCAGAGACCCTCATCTGCTCTGTGAGCAATCCGTGAGCAGGTCCGTGCGCCATCGAACGATCTTCGCCTTGGTCTAGGCCGGCGTCGGCGGGCTACGCCGGTACGAGGACTTGATCAAGGAGCGCGAAGGGGACACATGCACACGACCTCGGGGCGGCGTCCACTACTGGTTCGGCCGCGGAACGGGCGCGGACGACCTCATCGACGCCCTCGGCGCGGTCGACACCGCCACCCAAGAAGGTCTCGAGGGGGAGCAGTCGCTCAATGCCGAGGGGGTCATCGCCGCGGCGCCGGACCTGTTCCTCGTGATGACGACGGGCCTCGAGTCGGTCGGCGGCATCGACGGACTCCGCGCGATCTCCGGCATCAGGGACACGCCCCGCGGGCAGCTCGCAATGCGTGGTCGACATGGCCGACAGCCAGGTTCTCGCTTCGGATCGCAGTTCCCGGCGACGCTGCGCGCGCTCGCGCAGGCGCTGTACGGCGTACCCGCTGCCGACGGGTCATGACGCCCGCGTCGTCGCACCGGCCGACGATGTCGGACCCGGCGGCGCATCGCCCGACGGTCGCCACCTTCGGTGCGACGTACGTGTACCCCGGCGCTGAGGGCGACGCCGGCACGCGCGACCCGGGCTCGGGAGGCATCCGGTTCATCTCGTTCGCGCCGGGCGGCACGTCCGGCGCGGCGGCCCCGGGCCCCCGGGGGGGGGGTGCAAGCGGTTTCATCGCGTGGCCCCGGGGCGCCCGGGCCGGCGCCGCGACCGACGAGCGCATGGACCACATCGGGGGCTGGAAGGTGCGGCTCACGATCCCCGGCCCGACGTTCACCTACCAGGACGCGTCGGGTGCGTAGCGCACGATCGACTGCCGGAAGGTCGTGCGTGGGGTGTACACCATCGGTGCGCGCAGCAAACCGAGCTCCACCAACGAGGTGTTCGCGCCGGTCACCATCCGCCCCGCCGCCGCGGCCTCGCCGACTCCGGAGCGGACCTTCGCCGCACCTGCCCC
>JBGAJT010000216.1:0-6199 GCA_044224785.1 Candidatus Nanopelagicales bacterium
GCCCTCCGCGACACCTTCTGACCGTTCTCACTGAATGTGCCATTCGTTGCTAAGAGAGCAACAATCCTGACATTCACCGACGCCGCAGGCGGCCTCGTCGGGCTCAGTCGACGTCGGCGAAGGCGGCCGTGATCCGCTCGGCCTCGGCGGTGCGCCAGTCGGGGTCGAGGTCGGAGGCCTCGAAGCCCGACGTCGTGAGCACGTCGGCGTCGACATCGTCGAGCCCGTGCAGCGACGGCAGGAACGCCGCGCCGACCGAGAGCACGAGCAGCAGCAGCGCGAGCCCGAGGAACACCGGACCTGCGCCGTACCGGTCGATCATCGGTCCCGCGACCAGGTAGCCGATCGGCCCGGCGGCGTACGCCGCGGAGCCCATGACACCGATCACCCGGCCGCGCATGGGCGCGGGAGTGCGCACCTGCATCGCGAGGTTCGAGATCGGGTTCACGGCGCCGAAGAACAGCCCCGACACGAAGCCGAGACCGAGCATGAGGCCGTACGCCGGGAACGTCGCCATCGCGACGACCGGCACCGCGCAGCCGATGAGCGCGACGACGAACGCCGTCCGGCGCGAGACGCGTCGGCCGACCGCGGCGTAGAGCAGCGAGCCGATGACGCCGCCGGCGCTCATCGCGGTGATGATCAGCCCGAGCTCGGTCGGGTTGTGCGCCGCGCTGAAGTGCACCGGCAGCACCACGCCCTCGATCGGCAGCCAAATCGCGACCATGGCCATCCAGAGGAACGCCACCGTGCGCAGCACCTTGTCGTTCCACAGGAACGACAAGCCCTCGCGCGTCGAGCGGACCAGGCCCTGCTCGCGCGCGTGCGCTGCGGGGCGCCCGCCGCCCGGCATCCGGGTGAGGCCCATGAGCAGCGCCGAGAGCCCGAAGGCGATCGACGTCGCCCAGAACGTCGTGGTCGCGCCGACGGAGGCGATGAGGATGCCGCCGATGCCCGGACCGAGCAGGAACGCGAAACCGTACGCGCTCTCGTGGATGCCGTTCGCGCGCTCGAGGTCGAGCCTGGCCGCGGCCGCCGCCTCGGGCAGCATCGACTGCCGCGCGGTGAAGCCGGCCGGGTCGAAGACCGACGACAGCGCGGCGACCACGAGCAGCAGGCCGTAGTCGAGACCGAGCGTGAGCGCGAGGATCGGCACGAGCGCGACCGCGCACATGGAGAACAGGTCCGACGCCACTGCGACCCGACGGCGCCCGAGCATGTCGACGGCGGAGCCGGTGACGAGCATCGAGAGCAGCAGGGGAACGGCGGTGACGGCGGCGATCATCGCTGCTGCCGTGGCGTCGCCGGTGGTCTGCAGGACGAGCCACGGGAAGGCCACCATCGTGATGCCGGCGGCCGTGCCGGAGAGGACCGTCGCGGCCTCGAGGACCACAAACGGACGGTAGGAGGTCATCGCGCGGCCGCGCCCTTCGGCGTCGTGACCGCGGCGAGGACGAGCGTGACGACGTGGCGGCTCGCGGTGGCCGGGGCGACCCGGCCGTCGTGCACGCCCTGCCAGACGCCCCACAGCATCCCGGTGAAGGCCTCGACGACCACCTCGGCTGGGACGTCGGGACGCAGTGTGCCCTCGCGCTGACCGCGCTCGACGAGCGCGTCGAGCGAGACGGTGATCGACCACCAGGCGTCCTGGAGCTGGGGGAGGTCCCAGACCTCGGGCCCGGCGTCGAGGAACCGGAGCTCGTCGGCGTGGGGGAGGACGTGCTCGACGACGCGCTCGAGCGCCTCGGGCGCGGTGCCCTCCTCGGGCCGTGCGGCGGCGATCGCGCTGCTGAGCAGCTCGACCGCGTGCAGGGCGAGCGCGCTGAGCAGGTCGGCTCGGGTGGGGAAGGCCCGGTGCACGGTCGTGCGGCCCACGCCGGCCGCCGCGGCGATCTCGGCGAGCGAGGCGCCGGAGTCGGTGGCGAGCAGCGTGGCGGCGGCGCGCAGCACCGTCTCGCGGGTGGCCTCCGGCGTACCGGAGCCCCCCGCAGGAACAGCGGCAAGCCGACGAGTCATGACCCAAGTGGAACATGAATGTTCCACTTGGCGCAACTCGGTCCCACCCGTCCGGACCCGTCCCGCGACACCTCCGCCCGTCCGGCGTGGGGTCGGCGGGGTGGTCTAGGTTCGGGGACCGTGACCGACTCCGCGACGCCCGAGATCACCTTCCGCAGCGACGTCACGGTCGAGCTCGTGAAGAGCTCGGCCTCCGACGCCGACGTCGTCTTCGCGGCGCGCGTGTCCACCAAGGGCGAGCAGTCCCTCGACGACGTCGACAGCGACACCAGCCGCTCGGCCGGCCTCATCAACTACCTGATGCGCGACCGCCACGGCAGCCCGTTCGAGCACAACTCGTTCACCTTCTTCGTGCGCGCCCCGATCTTCGTGTGGCGCGAGCACATGCGGCACCGGATCACCTCCTACAACGAGGAGAGCGGGCGCTACCGCGAGCTCGAGCCGGTCTTCTACGTCCCCGGCCCGGAGCGCAACCTCGTGCAGCAGGGCAAGCCCGGCGCCTACGAGTTCGTCCCCGGCACGCCCGAGCAGCTCGCGATCGTCGAGGAGCAGGTCAAGGCCTCGTGCGCCCAGTCCTACGCCGCCTACCAGGCGATGCTCGAGGCCGGCGTCGCCCGCGAGGTCGCGCGGATCGTCCTGCCGGTCACGATCTACTCGTCGGCCTACGTCACGATGAACGCCCGCGCGCTGATGAACTTCCTGTCGCTGCGCACCAAGCGGGAGGGCTCGCACTTCCCGTCGTTCCCGCAGCGCGAGATCGAGATGGTCGCGGAGAAGTACGAGGACGAGTTCGCCCGCCTCATGCCGCTCACCTACGCCGCGTTCCAGACCAACGGGCGGGTGGCCCCCTGACCGTCCCGTGCCGACCGGCGCTCACCGCTCCGGCGCCGCGGACGGTAGCCTGAAGGCCATGGCTGCGGACTCCACACCCCAGCGCCCGTTCGGGCGGATGCTGACCGCGATGGTCACGCCGTTCACGCGCGACGGCGCTCTCGACACCGACGCTGCCGCGGCCCTCGCCGCCGAGCTCGTCGACATGGGCAACGACGGCCTGGTCATCAGCGGCACCACCGGTGAGTCGCCCACGACCAGCGACGACGAGAAGGACCGCCTGCTGCGCGCGGTGGTCGAGGCGGTCGGGCACCGCGCCCACGTGGTCGCCGGCGTCGGCACCAACGACACCGCCCACAGCTGCGAGCTCGCGCGCCAGGCCGAGAAGGCCGGGGCCTCGGGCCTGCTCGTGGTGACGCCGTACTACAACAAGCCCCCGCAGGACGGCCTGCGCGCCCACTTCACCACCGTCGCCGACGCGACCGGCCTGCCGGTGATCCTCTACGACATCCCGGGCCGCTCCGGCGTCGCGATCTCCACCGAGTCGCTGCTCCGGCTCTCCGAGCACCCGCAGATCGTCGCCAACAAGGACGCCAAGGGCGACCTGTTCGCCGCGCAGCAGGTGATGTCGCGCTGCGAGCTCGTCTACTACTCCGGCGACGACGCGCTCAACCTCCCGCTGCTCGCGGTCGGCGCGGTCGGCGCGGTCAGCGTCACGGGCCATGTCGTCGCCGACCGCATCCGCGCGATGATCACGGCCTACGAGGCCGGTGACGTCGAGCTCGCGCGGGAGCTCAACGACGAGCTCGTCCCGGTCACCGAGGCCATCATGACCAGAACCCAGGGAGTCATCGCGGTGAAGGCAGCGCTCGAGCACCAGGGCCGGCCGGGCGGTGGCGCGCTGCGCCTGCCGCTCCTGCCTATGCCCGCGGCCGACCGGCAGCAGCTGGTGCAGTCGCTCGCCGACGGCGGCGTCCCCGACTTCGACTTCCTCGCATGAGCCACGCGCACCCGGAGCTCGGCACGCCGCCCGAGCTGGCGCCCGACGCCCTGCGCATCGTCCCGCTCGGCGGCCTGGGCGACATCGGCCGCAACATGACGGTCTTCGAGCACGCCGGTCGGCTGATGATCGTCGACGTCGGCGTGCTGTTCCCCGAGGACGCGCAGCCCGGCGTCGACCTGATCCTCCCGGACTTCGACCTCGTCCGCGGTCGGCTCGACGCCATCGAGGCGATCGTCCTCACCCACGCCCACGAGGACCACATCGGCGCGGTGCCCTACCTGCTGCGCGAGCGCCAGGACATCCCCATCTACGGATCGCGCCTGACCCTCGCGCTGCTCGAGTCCAAGCTGCGCGAGCACCGGATCAAGGCGACGACGCACGAGGTCGTCGAGGGCGACGTCGTGAAGGCCGGGCCGTTCAGCCTCGAGTTCGTCGCGGTCAACCACTCGATCCCCGATGCGCTCGCCGTCTTCATCGAGACCGCCGCCGGCACCGTCCTGCACACCGGCGACTTCAAGCTCGACCAGCTGCCGCTCGACGGCCGCATCACCGATCTGCGCGCGTTCGCGCGTCTCGGCGAGCGCGGCGTCGACCTGTTCATGGTCGACTCCACCAACGCCGAGGTCCCGGGCTTCGTCGCCAGCGAGCGCGACCTCGAGCCGGCGATCGACCGCGTGTTCAACAACGCGCGCGGCCGGATCGTGGTGGCGTCGTTCGCCTCCCACATCCACCGCATCCAGCAGATCATCGACGTCGCCCACCGCCACCACCGCAAGATCGCGTTCTTCGGCCGGTCGATGGTGCGCAACATGGGCGTCGCGAGCGACCTGGGCTACCTCGAGATCCCGGGCGGGATCCTCGTGTCGTCCGAGCAGCTCTCCGAGCTCCCCGACGACGAGGTCGTGCTGATCTGCACCGGCTCGCAGGGCGAGCCGATGGCGGCGCTCTCGCGCATCGCCAACAACGACCACCAGATCAAGGTCGGCCCCGGCGACACCGTCGTGCTCGCGTCGTCGCTGATCCCCGGCAACGAGAACGCCGTCAGCCGCGTGATCAACGGCCTCACCCGGCTCGGCGCGAAGGTCGTGCACAAGGGCAACGCGATGGTGCACGTGAGCGGTCACGCCGCGGCCGGCGAGCTGCTCTACTGCTACAACATCGTCAAGCCGCGCAACGTCATGCCGATCCACGGCGAGCCCCGTCATCTGAAGGCCAACGCCGAGCTCGCGCACGCGACCGGGGTGCCCGCCGAGCGCATCGTCCTCACCCTCGACGGCGGCGTGGTCGACCTCGCAGGCGGCGTCGCGAAGGTCACCGGTGCGGTGCCGTGCGGCTACGTCTACGTCGACGGCGTCAGCGTCGGCGACCTCACCGAGGCCTCGCTCAAGGACCGCCGCGTCCTCGGGTCGGAGGGCTTCATCACCTGCTTCGTCGTCGTCGACTCGGTCGAGGGCAAGGTCACCGCCGGGCCCGAGATCCAGGCGCGCGGCTTCGTCGAGGACGACAGCGCCTTCGACGACGTGCTCCCCAAGATCCGCGACGCCGTCGAGGACCAGCTGCGCCACGGCAACACCGACCAGTACGCGCTGCAGCAGGTCGTGCGCCGCATCCTCGGCCGCTGGGTCAACGACCAGCACCGCCGCCGCCCGATGATCGTCCCCGTCGTCGTCGAGGCCTGACCCTCTCGTCGTCGACGTGCCCCGCCGCGAGAGGCGGGGAGGCCCTCCCTGGGCTCGTCGGCTCAGCGCTCGCCGAGGCGGCGGTGGGCGCGGACGCCGATGGCCACGCCGAGCAGCCCGGTGACGAACAGCGCCGGCGACCAGAACGGCAGGGCGTCGTTGGTCGGCTGGGTCGCGCCGACCAGGTAGCTGCCCAGCGCCGCGAGCACCAGGAACCCGCCCCAGGCCAGCCCCCAGGCCCTGATCCGGCGGTCGACGTCGTGCGGCGTCGGGAAGCGGGAGTCGTCGTACCCGGGCGGCTGCGACGGCGCCTCGTGCGCCCAGGCCCAGGTGCCGCCGTCGTCGGCCGTGTGCCGCCACTCCGCGGGAGCCGGCGGCTCGGGGGCAGGGCCGTTGAGCGCAGCCCGTGCCTCGACCAGGGCGCGCAGGCGGTCCGAGGCGTCCTCCCAGGCCTCCGAACCGGGCGGGAAGCGGTCCGGGTGGGTCTCGCGGGTCCGGCGTCGGAACGCCCGCTCGACCGCGCGCGCCGACGCGCCCGGGTCGACCCCGAGCACCCGCGCCGCCTCGACCCGCTCCACCCCCGCAGTATCCGTCCACCTCCGGCCCACGGCGCGGCCCCCGGCCGTCGATGCGTGATGAGGCCACCTTCTAGGCCGCCTCATCACGCATG
>JBGAJT010000217.1:0-288 GCA_044224785.1 Candidatus Nanopelagicales bacterium
CAGCGACGGCTGGTCCACGGTGCGCCTCCCCTGGCCGCCCTGCCTGGGCGCGCTCGGAGAAATAGTAGGACATCCATGTATTCGCCGACAGGGGCGCGTGGGACCGTCCCGCCGCCACCGGTCCGCAGGCACGCTCGGACCCCGAGACCGAGTTGTGACGATTTCCTCGTCCAGTTGTCACAACCAGGCTCGCATCATGATCATCGATGGGGTTAGTCTGTGGGCGCACTCGGGGGAGTGGCGGGGCCCCACCGGCCACCCACCCCCCCCCACCCTCCCCAGACACAC
>JBGAJT010000217.1:298-6148 GCA_044224785.1 Candidatus Nanopelagicales bacterium
CCGCATCCTCTACTTGGTGGGGTTTCGTGTGTGGGCGCACGGGGGGGTGGGGGGGCCCCCCCGGGGCCCGCCACGCACCGATCTCGTCAGCAGCAGCGCACCGGACCCATCGAGGCCGTGACCTGCGAGAACGCCGACGTCACGGCCGAAGCGGCCGGTGCCACGGCGATGGGGCCGGCGACGGTCACGATGACCGCGACGAGCACGAGCAGCGGTGTGCGGAGCTGGGTCATGAGGATTCCTCCTGGGTGCGAGCGCGCGGTCCGCGCTGTCACACCCACGGGTACTCCCTGTCACAGCCTGTGTCACCCCATCGCCCGGTCGGCGGACGCGTCACCCCGCCTCAGCGGGCGCCGTGACGCTGCGTGGTTGACTCGGCCCGTGAGGGGAGCGCGGCCATGACGGCCGGTCGTCGGGACGGCGTCCCCGTCCGGCCCGGCTTCGGCGCGCGGCTGCGGCGGCTGCGCGAGGCCGCGGGCCTGTCCCAGACCGCGCTCGCCGGCAGCGACCTGCATCCCAGCTACATCTCCATGCTCGAGTCCGGCCGCCGGGCACCCACGTCGGCCGCGCTCGAGGTGATCGCCCGGCGGCTCGGGGTCGGCGTCGACGAGCTCACCGGCGTCCCGCGCGACGACCTCGACGCCCCCGTCGCGCTCGCCGAGCTGTCGGCGCTCGGCCTCGGTCGGCCGCAGGAGGCTCTCGACCTGCTCGAGGGCGCGTCAGCCGGGCCGGCCGAGCTCGGTGCCTCGCCCCTGCTGCTGCGCGCTGCCCGCGCGCGGGCCACCGCGCTGGAGCGGGTCGGCAGGCTCGAGGACGCGATCGTCGTCCTCGAGGACCTCTCCACCGCGTACGCCGCGGCGCCGGTGAGCCCCGAGCGCCTCGAGACGGTGGTCGCGCTCGTGCGCTGCTACCGCGACGTCGGCGACCTCGACCGCGCGATCGACGTCGGCGAGCGGGAGCGCGAACGCCTGCAGCAGCTGCTCAGCGGCCGGCTGCACACCCACGCCGACCTCGTGTCGACGCTCGCCGGCGCCTACTCCGAGCGCGGCGACTTCGTGCGTGCTGCCGCCCTGCTCGACGACCTGCTCGAGGAGACCTCGCTGCACGGCACCTTCGAGGAGCAGGCGAGCGCCTACTGGAACGCCGCGATCACGGCGACCGAGCGCGGCAACCCCGCCGAGGGCCTCCACCTCGCCGAGCAGGCGGCTGCGCTGCTGTCGGTCGGCAGCAACCTGCGGGCGCGCGCCCGGCTGCAGGTGACCAGGGCGTGGGTGCTGCTCGCGCAGGACCCGCCGCAGGCGGTCGAGGCGCGCGCGCTGCTGCGCGAGGCGCTCCCCGACCTGCGCCAGCACGACGGCGCGATCGTGCTGGCGAGCGCCGAGACCGAGCTCGCCCGGTGCGAGGTGATCCTCGGCCGGCCGGACATCGCGCGGCGCCACGCGCAGTCGGCGCTGCGGCGGATGGGTGCCGACCAGCGGATCGAGCGCGCCCGAGCCCTGGCGGCGCTGGGGTCCGCGCTGCTGCAGGAGGGCGACGCCGAGGGCGGTGCGACCGCGCTGGACGAGGCGGCGGAGCTGGTCGGGCGACGCCGTACGCGCTCTCGAGGCGGCCGAGAAGGCGATGGCCGTGGTCGGTCTGGTCGCTGAGCGCGTCACGCCCCTCGAGGTGCCGCGCCCGGCGCGGTCGCGTGCGCGGACCTGATCGTCAGGCGCTGCGGCGCTTGTCGATCGCGCGCCACGCGATCGTGAAGATCCCCGCGGCGAGCGCGGCCTTGAGCAGGTCGCCCACGAGGAACGGCGTGAGGCCCAGCGAGAACGCCTTCGCCCACGTGACGCCGACGGCGGCCTTGAGCCACGGGACGCCCACGGCGTAGATGACGGCACTGCCGATGAGCATCGAGGCGAAGGTGCGCCACGGCGAGCGCGTCCACCCGCGCTGCGCGAGCAGGCCGACGACGGCGGCGGCGAGGACGAAGCCGAGGATGTAGCCGAACGTCGCGGTCACGAAGCCGCTGGCACCGCCGGCGAACCACGGGACGCCGACGAGGCCCACGACGGCGTAGAGCGCGGTCGCCGCGACGCCGCGCCACAGGCCCGAGGCCGCGCCGACGAGGAGGACCGCGAACGTCTGGCCCGTGACGGGGACCGGCGTACCGGGCAGCGGGATGCTCACCTGCGCCGCGAGCCCGATGAACGCCGCGCCGGCCAGGACGATGACGATGTTGCTCGCGAGCGAGCGGGCGAGCGGGTCGAGGACCACGCGGGGGGCGGGGGCGGTGAGGGACATCGGTCGGCTCCAGTGCTGTCGCGGACGCGGGCAGCACCGACGCTAGCGGAGCGCCGACAACGTCGGGCGGGCACTCCGGCTGCCCGGAGCGACTGCTCCATCACAGCGGAACGGGCGTTCGCCGCGGCTGCTCGCTCGGGCGCGACTAGGCTCGCGGCCGTGGTGCAGGAGACGGGTGCGCGCGACCGGGTCGGCGCTCTGGTCGCGACCGACCAGCCCGTGCTCGTCGAGATGCGACGCCATCTGCACGCCCACCCCGAGCTCAGCGGCAAGGAGCACGCGACCACGGCGTACGTCGGCCAGCACCTGCACGACCTCGGGCTCTCGCCGCAGCGCCTCGACACCGGCACCGGGCTGGTGTGCGACATCGCGCTCGGCGACGTCGACCCCAGGTCGCCGGTCGTCGCGCTGCGCGCCGACATCGACGCGCTCGCGATGCCCGACGAGAAGGCGGTCGGCTACCGGTCCACCGTCGACGGCGTCGCCCACGCGTGCGGCCACGACGCCCACACGGTCGCGGTCCTGGGTGCCGCGCGTGCGCTCGTGGCGCTGGCGCCGAGGTCCGACGTCGCCGGGACGGTGCGCCTGATCTTCGAGCCCGCGGAGGAGTCGGTGCCCGGCGGCGCCGTCGACGTGATCCGCGAGGGCTGGATCGACGGTGTCGGCGCGGTGTTCGGCGTCCACTGCGACCCCAAGCTCGACGTCGGCACCGTGGGCGTCCACGCCGGCGCCATCACCTCCGCGGCCGACCTCGTCGAGCTGCGGGTCAGCGGGCCCGGCGGGCACACCGCGCGCCCTGAGCGCACGGTCGACCTCGTCGCCGCGATCGGTCTGCTCATCACCGGGATGCAGCCGGCGCTCGATGCGCAGACGGAGTCGCCGGGCGACCTCAACCTCGTGTTCGGCGCCGTGCACTCGGGCGATGCGCCGAACGTCATCCCGTCGCAGGGGCTCGTGCGCGGGACGCTGCGCACCCGCGACCACGCGGTGTGGGAGGACGCGCCGCGTCTCGTCGAGCGCGCGGTCGAGCGGCTGCTCGAGGGCACCGGCGCGACCTGGACGATGCAGCACCGGCGCGGGGTCCCGCCGGTCGTGAACGACCCGGGGATGACCGCGCTGCTCGCGCAGTCGGCGGCCCGCGTCCTCGGCGACGACGCGGTGGTCGGCACCGACCAGTCGCTCGGCGGCGACTCGTTCGCGTGGTTCCTCGAGAAGGTGCCCGGCTGCTACGTGCGCCTCGGCGTCCACGATCCCCGCTGGACCGGTCCGCGCCTCGACCTGCACGCCAGCACGTTCGACATCGACGAGCGCGCCCTCGGCCACGGAGCGAACCTGCTCGCGTCCGTCGCCCTCGACGCCCTCGCCGCGCTCCGCCACTAGGGCCAGACCCGCACGTCACTGCCCGAATGCACGGAAAGTCGGCGATTTCCCGTGCGTTCGGGCAGTTACGTCGTGGGGGAGCGGCGGGGGGTGCGGCGTCGGACCGGGGTGCGGGCGGGGACGGCGTCGGTCACGAGACGGGCGAGCAGCGCGAGGACGCCGTCGACGTCGGTGCCCTCGGGGTCCGCGAGCCACGACAGGGTGAGGCCGTCGAAGACGGCGGTGACCAGCGCCGGCAGCGCCGGGATGGCTGCGGGGTCGATCCCGCCGGCGACCAGTCCGTCGGAGACCATCCGCCGGTAGGCCTCGTACTGGCGCTGCGCGACAGGTGCGAGGTCGGGACGGCGCAGCGCCCACGTCGTCATCTCGTACATCGCGAGCTGCCGGCCGCGGTCGTCGGACTCGACCGTCGAGAACGCTGCGAGCAGCTGCTCGTGCAGAGACGCCCGCGGGTCGGTCGCCTCGTCGCGGCTCGCGCGCACGGCGTCCTCGATCGAGGCGAGCGTGTCGGTGATGACGGCCTCGAGCAGCTCGTCCTTCCCCGCGAACCAGTAGTGCACGAGGCCGGTGGGTACGCCGGCCTCCTCCGCGATACGGCGGGTGGTCGCGGCCGCGATGCCGTGCTCGGCGATGACGCGCGAGGCCGCGGCGATCAGCTCGGCGCGGCGGCCCTCGTCGTCGGGACGTCGCGCAGGGGTGCGCGGCATGGCGGCAGTGTTGCACATCTGTCTTGGACGCTTGACCAAATCCAGGAGGCGGTCCAGACTCGGCCCACCTCGGCGGCCGCGGTGCGGCGCCACGGGCGGGGCGTACCGGTGGGAGAGGGCATGGCTGGGTCGGCGAAGGCACGGACGTCGTTGAGCACGCGTCGCGTGGTGTTCCTGGTGATCGCGGCTGCGGCCCCGATGGCCGCGATGGTCGGCAATGTGCCGCTCGCGGTCATCTACGGCAACGGCGCGGGCATCCCCGCCGCGTTCGTCATCGCGACGGTCGTGCTGCTGTGCTTCGCGGTCGGCTACGCCGCGATGAGCCGGCGCGTGGTGAACACCGGCGCGTTCTACACCTACATCGCCCGGTCGCTGGGCAAGCCGACGGGCGTCGCCGCGGCCTACGTCGCGGTGCTGTCGTACGGCGGTCTCACGTTCGGGCTCTCGGGCGCGTTCGGCTACTACACGTCGCTGGTCCTCGACGGCCTCGGCGTCACCGTCCCGTGGTGGCAGCTGGCGATCCCCGCGATCGGGCTGATCGCGGTGCTCGGCTACCGGTCGGTCGACCTGTCGGCGAAGGTGCTCGGCACGCTGATGGTGCTCGAGTTCCTGGTGCTCATCGTGTTCGACGTGATCGTCGTCGCGCAGAAGGGTGCTGCGGCGTTCCCGACGCAGTCCTTCGAGCCGTCGGTCGTCACCAGCGGGTCGCTCGGCATCGCGTTGATGTTCGCGATGTTCAGCTTCGTCGGTTTCGAGTCCGCGGCGCTGTACGGCGAGGAGACGAAGGACCCGGAGCGCAGCATCCCGCGCGCGACGTATATCGCGGTGGCCTCGATCGGCATCTTCTACGTGCTCACGAGCTGGATCATCGTCGGCGCCGCGGGAGTCGAGGCGATCAAGGGCACGGCGACGGAGGCGCAGGGCGACTTCGTCTTCCAGCTGATCAAGAGCTACGGCGGCGAGGTCCTCTACGACGTCTCCGCGGTGCTGCTGTGCACCAGCGTGCTCGCGGGCTACCTCGCGCTGCACAACGCGACGAGTCGTTACATGTTCGCGCTCGGTCGCGAGCGGGTGCTGCCCTCGCACCTCGGGCGCTACCACCCCAACCACTTCAGCCCGCACGTCGCGAGCGTGGTCGTGTCGATCGCGACGCTCGTGGTCATCGGCGGGTTCTCGGCGTCGGGTGCGGACCCGTTCACGACCCTCGTGCCGGCGCTCATCGGCGTGGGCACGCTGGGCATCATCGCGCTGCAGGCCGCGGACCAGCGCCTCTCGCGCGCGGACAAGCTGCAGGTGGGCAACCTGCGCCGCGCCAGCTACGCCGGGCCCATGCGCCTGGCCGACGGCAGCGTGACCGACCGCGTCTGGCTGGCCGTGCCCTACTTCGACGGGCTGCACCTGAAGGGCATCTACGTGGCGCAGCTCGCCATGCGGCAGGCGGTCGATGCCCTGCTGCCCGGCTGGTTTTTGCAGAACC
>JBGAJT010000218.1:0-6143 GCA_044224785.1 Candidatus Nanopelagicales bacterium
GGCCGCGGGTGTGCCGGCGTCGCAGCGGGCGGCCCAGGTCGCGCGCCTGCTCGCGCTGGTGGACCTCGACGGCTACGAGGACCGCCACGTCGACACGCTGTCGGGCGGTCAGGCGCAGCGGGTCGCGCTCGCCCGCGCGCTGGCGCCGCGACCTCGCCTGCTGCTGCTCGACGAGCCGTTCGGTGCGCTGGACCGCGACCTGCGCGAGCGGCTCGGCCAGGAGGTGCGGGCGCTGCTGCGCGCCGAGGGGATCCCGGCCCTGCACGTCACCCACGATGCCGTCGAGGCTTCGGAGGTCGCGGACCGCGTGCTGACCCTCGTGCCCGGCGAGGCGGGGGCGGCGATCCGCGCGTGACTCCCGGGCTCTGGGCTGCGTGGCCGGTGCCTCTTGCTGCTGCGCTCGTCGGAACCCCGCTTGTGCCCGGGGTGGGCGGCGTCGTCGTCGTGTGGCGCTTGCGTCGTGGTGAATGGCGCATCGAGGGGGAGTCGCGCTCTGGACGTCGTCGTGTGGCGCCTGCGCTGAGGTGAAGGGCGGATCGACGGGGGAGTCGCGCTCTGGACGTCGTCGTGTGGCGCCTGCGCTGTGGTGAAGGGCGCATCTAGGGGGAGTCGCGCTCGAGAGCGTCGTCGTGTGGCGCGTGATGTCGGCGCGGCTCGTCGGCGCAGGTGCGGTGGTGAGTGCCCGTGCTCACCCGGGCCGGCGTGCTGGCGAGAGGTGCCGAGCGCGATCCGTGTCCGCGCGCGGGCGCAGCTGGCGCCACCGTCGTCGGCGTGGTCGGTGCCGCGTCCCGCGTTCGTGCGTCAGGGGATGGCGGCGTCGATGGCGGAACGAACCGCTGGCAGGTAGTGGCCGCACGGATCCGTCGGCACGTAGGTCTGCCAGTGTCCCGTGCTCGTCTCGGCGAGCACGATCACCGGAGCGTCCGCGTACGCCAGGCACGCGATCGGTGAGGCCGTCGAGGCGAGGAGCTGATCGGGCAAGGACAGCGCGAGGCGCAGCCGGTTCAGCGCGCTGCCGGTTGAGGCGTCGAGGGTGATCGCCTTCCCTGCCGGGTTGGACGGGCAGATCACCAGTCGCGTCAGCTCCCCGGAGATGGGGGTCTGCTCGACATCCGAGGGAAGCGCGGCGGCGGTCCGGCAGTCGAGCGCGGACACGGCCCGGCCTCGCAGCCCTGCGACGCCCTGAGCCTCTGACGCGCTTGCCGAGGGAGAAGGGCTCGATGTCGTGGGTGCGACCGGTGGCGAGGCGGTCGAGCTGCAGCCGGCCAGCGCCGGGAGTGCGAGGCAGAGCGCCGCTGCAG
This sequence comes from Candidatus Nanopelagicales bacterium, assembly GCA_044224785.1. Classification (GTDB taxonomy): domain Bacteria; phylum Actinomycetota; class Actinomycetes; order S36-B12; family CAIYMF01; genus Longivirga. Next base: position 1,302 of record JBGAJT010000218.1, read on the forward strand.
CTGCTGCGTATCCGCGCATCGCTGCTCCTCCTCGGTCGTCCGGCCTATCCGCGGCCTGTCCCGCATCGTGCCGGTCGAGCAGTTGGACGCGCGGTACCGACCCTCGGTTCCGCCCGTGACCGTGCGCCCTGGCCACGGACCTGGGTCAGGCGCTCGGGCCCTTCCCGTGCCGCTGCTCGACCAGGCGGAGGGGGGCGGTCCCGGGGTCTCGGCGACGGATTCCGACTGCGCTCGGTGGCGGGGACATCGCTGAAAGTAGTTGTGGTTCAAGGGATTTCGGCGTCCAGACCCCTTGACATGATTAGAACATGTGTGCGAAGATCTGAGCATGTCTGAGACGCCCATCCCCGACGAGAGCCCCGTGGCGGGCCCTGTCGTCGAACAGGAGTGGGACGTCGACCAGGAGTGGCTGGAGCAGGCTGCGCTGGAGTCGTTGGCGGCGGAGTTCTCGTTGCGTCCCGACGGTGTCCCGGTCGGCTGCTCGGAGGTTCCGGAGTTCGTCGACGACGAGCGGTTCACCGATGAGGATCTGCTCGCGATGCGGGGGCCGGTGTCGGCGTGGGACGTCGTGGTGCTGTCCTCGATCGACCCGAGCGGGTTGAGCGTCCAGGGCCGTCTGGACTACCTGCGCCGCGTCGAGGCGGCGAAGGCGATGCTCTCCGCGCTGGAGTCGCGCGGCACGGTCGCGATGGCTGGCGCCGACGGCAGCGATTCGATGCGCGACCGGCATGTCGCGATGGAGGTCGCGCAGCTCCGCCGGGTCGGCGAGGGCGCGGCCTCGTCGGGGATCGCGACCGCGCGTGCGCTGCATGTCGAGTTCCCGAAGTTCCTCGCCGCGCTCGAGGCCGGGGAGGTGTCGGAATGGCACTGCCGGGTTCTCGTATCCGAGACCGTGCATGTCACCGACCGGGCCACGATCGCGGCGCTGCAGGAGCGGCTGCTGCCGAAGGCGAAGCGCACGACTCCCGGCCAGTTCCGGAGCGAGGTACGCAAGGCCGTGGCCGACCTCGACGCGGCGCGTGAGGCCGACCGCGTCGCGCGCGCCCGGGCCGGCCGCTACGTCACCTGCAAGCAGCTCCCCGACGGTCTCGGCTACCTCGGCATCGTGACCGACTGGCCCACGATCTCCGCGATGCACCAGCAGAACACCCTCGACGCCACCGCGATGAAGAAGACCCGCGGCGGCGCGAAGGCCGTCCAGGCCGGGGACGACGATGCGTTGATGGACGCCTGCCGCGCCGACGCGTTCGCGACCCGCATGCTCGGCACGCGGCAGGAGGACGGGTCGATCGACTTCGACCCCACCGACATCCCGGTGACCCTCATCGTCGTGATGGACCTCGACACCCTGCGCGGCGAAGCCGACCGCCACGCCCTCGTGAACGGCGAACCGATGCCCGCAGCTGTCGCGCGGGAGTTCGCCGAGGCAGCGACCCTGTGGCGGCGCGCGGTCACCGACCCCGTCACCGGGCACCTGCTCGACTACGGCCGCGAGCAGTACCTGCCCGAGAAGCTGCGCGACTATGTCCTGGCCCGCGACCTGTGCCAGGTGCCGGGCTGCACCACCCGCGCCGCCTCGCGGCTGCAGATGGACCACGCGATCCCGTTTCCCGACGGCGACACCTCCGCAGCCAACTGCGGCGGCTTGTGCGTCAACCACCACCAGCAGAAGACCGCCCGCCTCGCCGACCTGACCGACACCGACAACGACGGCTCCGGCATCTGGATCACCGCCTGGGGCCAGCGCATCACCATCCCGCCCCGACCCTTCCTCCACGACCCGGCCGACCCGACTACCGTCGCGGCGCCACCACGACCATCCGGACCACTCGACGACGGCGACGACCCTGGCTGGCCACCTCCCGACGCACCCGCTCCCGATCCCGCACCGAGCGGGACGCCGCCCTCGCACGCCCTGCCGCAGGACGACGAGCCCACCGATCCAGCGAGCAGCACGTCGACGTCCTCGCGCGCCCGAGAGGGCGACGAGACGGAGCCTGCGTCGTCGGAGCAGGTATCCGTCTCGGAGCTCATGTACCCGCCACGGAAGAAGGGCTCGGGCTTCGACGCGCGCGAGTTCGACCAACCCCTCGAGCCGCCGTTCTGACGACGTCGGTGGCGCCGCGTGGCGCATCCGCGCGGCCCGTCGCTCGTCGCCTAGGGAGAAGCGCGACACAGGCCTCCGCCGCTCGCGGGGGTCGCCGCGGGAGCAAGGTCAGGAGCGGGCGAGGTCCAGGCAGGCCTGCAGGGTGCGCCAGTTGCGGGCGGTGCCGCGGGCGGTGATGCGCTTGAGCGCGGCGGACCGCTCGAGCCGGCTCGCGTGCAGGCCGTCGGCGTAGGCGAGGACGACGTCGCGGCCCTGGAACGCGACCTGGTCGGGGCTCCAGTCCTGGGCAAGCAGGGCCTCGACGTCGGCCGGGTCGGGCTGCGCGTCGAGGTGCACGACGTAGACCTTCTGCGGCTGCGCGGCCGCCTCGACGGGGAACGGGTTCCAGGCGAGAACCTGGGCGAGCTCGTCGGCGGTGCGCACCAGGACCGGGGTGTCGACGTCGAACCTCTCGGCGACGACCGTGCGGACGGCGTCGCCGACCTTGCGCGCCGACCGGGTGGGCGTGCGCAGGACGATGTTGCCGCTCTGCACGTAGGTGCGGACGTCCTGGTAGCCGGCCTCGGTCAGCGCCTCCCGCAGCGCGGGCATGTTGACCTTGTTGTGGCTGCCGAGGTTGATCGCGCGCAGCAGGCAGACCCAGGTGGGCACGTGCTCCTCCTCGTGGTGGGGGACGTCGTCGCGGTCAGGCGCTCGCGGTGTCGAGAGCCGACTCCTCGGACTCGTCGAGCTCGACGTCGACCATGCGCAGCAGGTCGGCGAGCTGCTCGACGGTGCGGGCGCTGGCGATCGGGGCGACGACGGCGGGACGGGTGCGCAGCCAGGCCAGCGCGACGGCTGCCATCGGGACGCCGTGCGCGTCGGCGACGTCCTGCAGGGCGATGAGGACGCGCTCGCCGCGCTCGTCGGCGTACTCGGTGACGCCGTCGGCGCGGACGCTGGAGATCTGCGCACCACCCCGGTACTTGCCGGTGAGGAAGCCGCGCGCGAGGCCGAAGTAGGGGAACGTGCCGAGGCCGCGCTGCAGGCACAGGTGCGCGTACTCGGTCTCGTACTCGTCGCGCTCGACGAGGTTGTAGTGCGGCTGCAGCGCAACGAAGGGCGCCCAGCCGTTCGCGACCTGCAGATCGAGGGCCTCCGCGAGCCGGGCGCCGCTGAAGTTGGAGGCGGCGACGTAGCGGACCTTGCCCGCGCGGACCAGTCCGTCGAACGCCTCGAGCGCGGCGGGCAGGTCGTCGCCGAGGTGGTCCTGGTGCGCGTAGTAGAGGTCGATGCGGTCGGTCTGCAGCCGGCGCAGCGAGTCGTCGCACGCGGCGCGGATGCTGTCGGGCCGCAGGTTGTCGTAGGGCGGGAGCTTGCCCATCTTCGTCGCGACGAGGACGTCGTCGCGGTTGCCGCGCGCCGCCATCCAGGAGCCAATGATCGTCTCCGACTCGCCGCCGCCGTTGCCCAGCCAGCGGGCGTAGGCGTCGGCGCTGTCGACCATCGTTCCGCCGGCCGCCGCGAAGGCGTCGAGGACGACGAACGACGTCGCCTCGTCGGCGCTCCAGCCGAACACGTTGCCGCCGAGGACGAGCGGGAACAGGTCGAGGTCGGTGCCGGGGAGTCGGGTGCTCATGGGTCGACCCTACGTGCGCCGACCGTGGTTGGATCGGGCCGTGCGGGTGCTGGCGATCGACCAGGGGACGTCGGGCACGAAGGCGGTCGTGGTCGACGACGGCGTCGTGGTCGCCTCGGCCGACGAGGTCGTGCGCCCCGACTACCTCGACGGTGGCCGCGTCGAGCAGGACCCGCAGGCGCTCCTCGACTCCGTGCTCGCCGCCGGTCGTCGCGCGGCCGAGCAGGCGGGCGGTCGCCTCGACGCCGTGGCGCTGGCGAACCAGGGCGAGACGGTCCTCGCCTGGGACCGCAGCACCGGGGCACCGCTGACGACCGCGCTGGTGTGGCAGGACTCGCGCGCGCAGGGACTCTGCGACGAGCTCGTCGAGCACCGCGACCGCGTGGCCGAGCTCTCCGGCCTCGTCCTCGACCCGTACTTCAGCGCGCCGAAGATGGCCTGGGTACGCCGCCACCTCACGCGCGACGGAGCAGTGACCACCACCGACTCGTGGCTGCTGCACGCGCTCACCGGCCAGTTCGTCACCGACGTCACCACCGCGAGCCGGTCCCTGGTCCTCGACCTCGACGACGTCGCCTGGTCGCCGGAGCTGCTCGACGTCTTCGGTCTCGGCGACGAGGAGCTGCCCCGGCTGGTCGCGTGCGACGAGGTGGTCGGCACGACGAGCGCCTTCGGCGGCGACGTCCCCGTCGTCGGGCTGCTCGTCGACCAACAGGCGGCGCTGCTCGCGCAGGACTGCCGCACCGCGGGCGAGACGAAGTGCACGTACGGCACCGGCGCGTTCCTCCTCGCGTCCACGGGGCCGCACGCGCCGCGGTCGCGCAGCGGCCTCACCACGTCGGTCGCGTCGCGGCTGCGGGGGAGCACGGCGTACTGCCTCGACGGGCAGGTCTACACCGCGGCCTCGGCGGTGCGCTGGCTCAGCGAGCTCGGCGTCATCGAGGGGGCGGACGACCTCGACCGGGTGGGCTCGCAGGTGGACGACACCGGCGGTGTCGCGTTCGTGCCCGCGCTGGCAGGGCTCGGGGCGCCGTGGTGGCGCGACGAGGCCCGCGGGGCGCTGCGCGGGCTGGGCCTGGGCACCACCCGGGGGCACCTCGTGCGGGCGCTGCTCGAC
>JBGAJT010000219.1:0-6100 GCA_044224785.1 Candidatus Nanopelagicales bacterium
GTGCACCCGACGTCGTGCTGATGGACGTGCGCATGCCGCGCATGGACGGCATCGAGGCGACCGCCGCCCTGAGCGACTCCGGAGCCAGAGCCCGGGTCTGCATGCTCACGACGTACGGGCTCGACGAGTTCGTCTACGACGCCATGCGCGCGGGAGCGTGCGGCTTCCTGCTGAAGACCGACCCGCCCGTCCGGCTGGTCGAGGGCATCCGGCTGGTCGCGGCGGGCGAGCCCGTGCTGTCGCCCGCCACGATGTCGCAGCTGCTCACCCGCTTCGCCTCCGGGTCGCGACCGCAGGGCGATGGCGAGGCCGTGCTCTCTCCCCTGACCGGCCGTGAGCGCGACGTCTACCGACTGGCCGCGGAGGGCCTCAGCAACCGCGAGATCGCGGACGCGCTCGTCCTCGGCGAGGGCACGGTGAAGTCCCACCTCGCGCACGTGCTCGCCAAGCTCGGGCTGCGCGACCGGATCCAGATCGTGATCCACGCGCGCGACCACGGCCTCGCCTAGGTCCTGCTCTCCGATCGCGACGTCGCGAGCCACGCGGTGAGCGCTCGGACGAGCTGGGTCCTCCGGCTGGAAGCCGCTGAACCCCTGGTGGCACCACGTGCAGGCGAGGCGCGACAGACTGCGTGCGTGGGAACGCTGCAGACCTTCCGGGCGAACAACGGCTACGAGCGCTGGCTGCGGTGGACCGAGTGGCCGCTGGTCGTGCTAGGGCTTCTCTTCCTCGTCGTCCTGATCCTGCCGCTGGCGGAGCCGCTGGACGAGAACGCGCTGAGGGGCCTCGACGTCGCCAACGTCGTGATCTGGGCGCTCTTCGTCGTGGACTACCTCGCACGGCTCTATCTGGTCTTCGACCGGCGGCGCTTCGTACGGACGCACATCCTCGACCTGATCGTCATCGTCGTGCCGTTCCTGCGGCCCTTCCGGCTGCTGCGCCTGCTCGCGATCGTCATCTCGACGACGCGTCGCGCCGGCGGTCTCGCAGTCCGGCGGGTCACGCTCTACGTCATCGGTGTGACCGTGATCGTCATGAGCGTGAGCGCGGTCGTCGTCTACGACGCGGAGAAGGAGACCCCGCTCGACCACCGCACGATCAAGACCCTGGGCGACGCGTTCTGGTGGTCGTTGGTCACCGTGACCACGATCGGGTACGGCGACGTCTATCCGGTCTCGGCACTGGGCCGGGCGTTCGCTGCCCTGCTGATCGTCACGGGCATCGCACTCATCGGCACGATCACTGCGGCCATCGCGTCGTACTTCGTCAACATCGTCCGCAGCGCCGAGACCGCGGACACGGACGAGGCCGCAGCGGATGGGCAAGCCGCGCTGCAGGCGAGCGTGGACGCCCTCACGGCAAGCGTCGCGACGCTGACGCAGGAGGTGCGTGAGCTGCGTAGTGACGCCGCTCGCTCCCTAGCGGGATCGAGTGACACCTGATACCCGTCGGGCAGCCCGCCAGGCTGGCTGGGCAAGGGGAAGGTTGCTGCTGCGCGAGACCGATCCGGCGCTGGCGAGCCTCGCCCGTCCCACCCCCGGGGGCGGCCCGACACGCGCGCGTGACGCGATCCCATGACGCGGCACCGGAACCCGCGCAAGACTCGGTCCGATGAGCGGCGACCAGGCGTCGGAGGGCTCCGCCGACGGGGCCGGGCAGACGGGGGAGGCGGCCGAGGCCGCAATCCCCGATCACGACGCGCCCGAGACGCAGTCGTCCGAGGGATCGACCGCGTGGGCCGGCTACGCGAGCACACCGCTGCGGGCGTTCCTGCACACCGAGAGCGGCAGCGCCGCGCTCCTGCTCGCAGCGGCAGTCGCGGCGATGCTGTGGGCCAACCTGGCGCCTGAGTCGTACGCCGGCCTGTGGGGGACCGAGGCGGGAGCCTCGTGGGGCGAGCACGAGCTGAGCCTGACCCTCGTGGAGTGGATCAACTCCGGGCTGATGGCGTTCTACTTCTTCGTCGTCGGCCTCGAGACCCGCCGGGAGTTCGACATCGGCGAGCTGCGCGAGCGCCGCCGGGTCGTGCTGCCCGTGGTCGCCGGGGTCGTCGGCATGGTCGCCTCGGCGCTCCTGTTCGTGGCCATCACCGCGTCCGACGGGACGGCCCACGGATGGGGCGTCGCGCTCTCGACCGACACGGCCTTCGCGCTCGGCGTGCTCGCCGTGGTGGGGCCGCGCTTCTCCGACCGGCTCCGCGCGTTCCTGCTCACCGTGCTCATCACCGACGACGTCATCGCGCTCGTCGTGATCGCGACCGTCTACACCGAGACCTTCGTCCTCGTGCCGCTGCTCGCGGCGGTCCTGCTCGTCGTGCTCATCGTCGCGATGAAGCGGCTCGGTGTGCACAACGGCGTCGTCTACCTCCTCGTCGGGATCGGCGCGTGGCTCGCGCTCGAGCAGTCCGGCGTCGACCCTGTCGTCATCGGGCTCGTCATGGGCATGCTCACGTTCGCGCGCCCAGTCGACCGGGAGAACCTCGAGCGGGCGACGGGCCTGTTCCGCGACTTCCGTGAGCAGCCCACGCCCGAGCTCGCCAGGACGGCCACGCAGGGACTGCGCGCGGCGGTCCCTCCCAACGACCGGCTGCAGGCCCTGTTCCACCCGTGGACGAGCTTCGTGATCGTCCCGCTGTTCGCGCTGGCCAACGCCGGCATCGTCGTGCGCGGCGACTTCCTCGGGACCGCCCTGAGGTCGCCCGTGCTCTGGGCGGTGGTCATCGCCTTCGTCGTGGGCAAGCCGCTCGGCATCGTGCTCGGTGCGCGGTTCGTGACCACGCTGTCGCGGGGCCGGCTGCGTCCGTCGGTCGGCTGGGCCTCGGTGCTGGGCTCGGGCACCGTCTCCGGCATCGGCTTCACCTTGAGCCTGCTCATCGCCGCCATCGCGTTCGAGGGTCAGACCCTCGACGAGGCCAAGTTCGGCGTGCTCCTCGCGGCTGGGTTGTCCGCCCTCGTCACGTGGGTGGTGTTCGCCGTCACCAACCGGCTGCCGGTGCGCCGCAGGGTGCGCGCCCTGCTGGGTGACGCCGAGTCGCTCGTCGACCTCGCCGAGCCGGTGGATCCTGCGCGCGACCACATCCGCGGGCCTGCCGAGTCTCCCGTGACCATCGTGGAGTACGGCGACTTCCAGTGCCCCTACTGCGGTCTGGCGGAACCGGTCGTGCGCCAGCTGCTCGCCGAGTTCGGCGACGTCCGCTACGTGTGGCGGCACCTGCCGCTGCGCGACGTGCACCCGCAGGCCCAGCTGGCCGCAGAGGCTGCCGAGGCGGCCGCCAGCCAGGGCGCGTTCTGGGAGATGCACGACCTCCTGCTCGTGCGCCAGGACGAGCTCAAGCCCGACCAGCTGATCGTGCACGCGGCCGAGCTGGGCCTGCACGTGGACCGCTTCGCGCGCGAGCTGCGCAGGCACGAGCACGACGCCCGCGTCGCGGACGACGTCGAGAGCGCCGATCTGAGCGGCGTCCGCGGTACACCGACGTTCTTCATCAACGGGCAGCGCCATCACGGCGCCTACGACATCGCCGCCCTGACCTCCGCGGTCAAGCTCGCCCGGGCTCGAGCCCTCGTGCACGACTGATCCGCCCGGTTCCCTAGGCGAGATCGGCCCGGAGATCGGCTCGCTGGGAGTGACGCAGGCAAGCGGTTGTGGCGCGTGTCCGACGTAGCGGTGAGGATGGCGCTCATGACCCGTGTGCGCATCGACCTGAACGTCTCGCTCGACGGCTTCGCCTCGGGCGACCAGACCCCCGAGAACCCGATGGGGGAGGACTGGGCGCGGCTGGTGTCGGCGTACATCGCGACCCAGACCTTCCAGGCGCGCGTCCTCGGTGCGACCGACGGCCGTGGCACGACGGGGCTGGACGAGAAGTACGCCGCGCAGTACTTCGAGGTCGTCGGCGCGGAGATCATGGGGGCCGGCATGTTCGGCTTCCACACCTACCCCGACGACGCCGACTGGAAGGGCTGGTGGGGCGACGAGCCGCCGTTCCGCTGCCCCGTCTACGTCCTCACCGGCACCGCGCCCCGGCCGGACCTGGAGATGCAGGGTGGTACGACGTTCCGGTTCCGCAACGGCGCGATCGAGGACGTCCTCGCCGAGGCGGTCGCGGCGGCCGACGGTCAGGACGTCCGGATCGGCGGCGGCGTGAGCACCGCGCGCGCGTTCCTGCGTGCCGGCCTCGTCGACCAGCTGCACGTCGCGATCGCGCCGATCGTGCTCGGCCGCGGCGACCGGCTCTGGGACGACCTGCGCGGCCTCGATCTCACCCATGAGGTCACGACGGAGGTCGCCGAGAGCGGCACCGTCCACGTCACCTTCTCCCGCTGAGCGGGAGGCTGCTGACCGGCCCGTCAGGAGTTCGTCGGACCCGCTGACCGCGCCGTGCCGGCCATGGCAGCATCGCGGCGACGAACCCCGACCCTGTCCGAGGAGCGCGCACGGTGGAGCTGACCGACGCCGAGGCCCTCAGCTTCGACTGCTACGGCACCCTCATCGACTGGGAGACCGGCATCTCGCGGGTGCTGCGTCGCTGGGCCGACGCGAACGGGATCGAGCTCACCGACGAGGAGCTGCTCACCTCGTTCGCCGCCCACGCGACGCGCGCCGAGGCGCAGCGGCCGACCGACCTCTACCCGCAGATCCTCTCGTCGTCGATGCACGCGCTCGGGGCGCAGCTCGGTACGCCGGTCACCGACGACGAGGCCGACGCTCTCGGCGCCTCGGTGCCCGACTGGCCGGCGTTCCCCGACTCCGCCGAAGCGCTCCAGCGCCTGTCCGAGCGCTACCGGCTCATCATCCTGAGCAACGTCGACCGCACGTCGTTCGCGGGGTCGAACCTGCGGCTCGGCGTCGGGTTCACGAGCATCATCACCGCGCAGGACGTCGGCTCCTACAAGCCCGACCCGCGCAACTTCGCGGCGCTCGACGCCGAGGTCGCGCGCCTCGGCGTACCGCGCGAGCGGCACGTGCACGTGGCGCAGTCGCTGTTCCACGACCACGTCCCCGCGAAGGCCGCCGGGCTCCCGACGGTGTGGATCAACCGGCGCCACGACAACCCTGGCAGCGGCGCCACCCCGGCACCGACCGCCGACGTGCGTCCCGACTGGACCTTCCCCTCGATGGCCGCCTTCGCCGACGCCATGGGCGCCTGACGGAGTCAGGCCGTTGTCGGCTCGCCCGCGGGGTGCAGGTCGACGTGCAGCAGCGGCGCCAGCCGCGTCGTGGCCAGCCGGTCGACCAGCCTGGTGGCCGGTCGGCGGAGGAGCAGCACGACAGCCACCGACACCGCGGCGCCGAGCGCGAGTCCGGCGACGACGTCGAGCGGCCAGTGGGCGCCCACGTAGACACGGGTCGCCGCCATGAGCAGCGCGAGCGCCGCAGCCACCCAGCCGAGCCGGCGGTCGACGAAGAACAGCGCCGCGGCGGCTGCCCCCGTCAGGCAGGCGTGGTCGGACGGGAACGACGGGTCGGTAGTCCGGCTGATCAGCACGAGGACGTCGGGCAGGACGGCGTAGGGACGCTGCTCGGCCACCAGCTGCACCACGACCTGCTGCACGCCGAACGCGACGAGCGTCGCGACCGGGACGAGCAGCGCGGCAGCCATCACCGTCGACGACCGGCGCCGCGCGACCCACCAGCCGATCACCATGAGCGCGGCGAACAGCAGGATCCCGTACGCCGTGTACGCCGCGGCAGGGGAGTGCAGCCACGGCGTCGACCGCGCGAACTCGTTGATGCTGAGGAACAGGTTGCTGGCAGGAGGCACTGATCCACGGTAAGCGAGCCGGATCGCCTCCCTGCTCGCCACGGTCAAGGCTGCGTCAAGGTTCCCGTGTGAGACGCTGCCGCGCATGTACACGCCGCGACCGTTCGCCGTCGACGACGAGACCGCCCGCGCGCTCCTCGCCGACGTCGAGGCGGCCCAGCTCATCACCGCCACCGCGGCAGGCCCGCTCGCCACGATGATGCCGTGGGTCGTCGACCTCGACGCCGACCGTCTGCTCGGCCACGTCGCGCGGCCCAACCCGCAGTGGCAGACGCCGTGGACCGGCCGTGCGCTCGTCCTCTCGACCGGACCGAACGGCTACGTCTCGCCGTCGTG
>JBGAJT010000021.1:0-20327 GCA_044224785.1 Candidatus Nanopelagicales bacterium
GAGGAGCTCGCGGTCGACGCCGTCGTCGTCGGCCGCGTGGCCGGTCCGGTCGACGGCGACTGGCCGCTCGACGACGGGCACGTGCTGCGGGTGCTGCGCGTCCACCTGGAGCCCGACGGCGACCCAGCGCCAGGGATCGCGCACGACGCCGTGCGCTGGCTCGCGCCCGACGAGCTCGACGACGTCGCCTGGCTCGAGCCGGACGTCGCGCCGGCGCACGCCGCAGCCGGGCGGCTGCCCACCTGGGTCGACTTCCCGTCCGGTGCGATGGCCGGCGAGGGCCGGGTGCTCCGCGTCGACCGGCTCGGTCTGGCACGCGTCGGCGTCGTCGTCGCCCGCACACCGTTCCACCCGCTCGACCACGGCTGGCCGGACCAGCCCGGCGACACCGGCACCCTCGACGGAGCCCGGGTGCACGACTGCCTCACCGGCACGGTCGACGACGACGGGCAGCTGCTCGTCGGCGGGGCCGTCGACGTCCGCCGTGGCGACCCGTCGCGGACCTGGGTCGTGGTCCACCTGCTCGACGCCGCCGAGGCCCCGGCAGCCGGTGCGCTCGTGGCGCTCGAGGTGGACGGCGCCGCGCGCAGCGCGCTCTCGCGGGGCCACTCCGCCTGCCACCTCGCGGCGCTGGCGCTCAACGAGACCACCGCCCGCTTCTGGTCCAAGGAGCCGTCGCGCCGCGACTCGCGCGGGTTCCCGTTCCTCGACCAGCTCGCGATCCAGGTCTCGCGCATCACGCCCGACGGCGCCTACGACGCCTACCGGTGCGGCCGCTCGCTGCGCAAAGCCGGCTTCGACGCCGAGGCCTTCCTCGCCGAGCGCGACGACGTGGCTCGCGATGCCGAGCAGCTGCTCGCCGCGTGGCTCGCCACCAGCACGCCGAGCGTCGTCGACACGGGCGGCGACCCGACGCTGACGTCGCGCCGCACCTGGCGCTGCGACGTCCCCGGCGGCCCGGCGGTGATCCCGTGCGGCGGGACGCACGTCCCCGACCTGGGGCAGCTGCCGCGGATCCGGGTCGAGTACCGGCCGACCGACGAGGGGTTCGAGCAGCTGACGCACGTGGGCTGACGGTGTCCTACGGCACGTCGTCGCTGGTCGGGAGCGTGGTGGCCAGCACCTAGACTGGGGTGTCTCCCCGTTCTCTATCCCGAGGTCACCCATGTCCAGCCACGGCTCGGCCGTCCGTTCCGACCTGCGCAACGTCGCCATCATCGCCCACGTCGACCACGGCAAGACCACCCTCGTCGACGCCATGCTCTGGCAGTCCGGCGCCTTCACCGCCCACCAGGCCGACGAGGGCTCGGTGAAGGAGCGCGTGATGGACTCGATGGACCTCGAGCGCGAGAAGGGCATCACGATCCTCGCGAAGAACACGACGGTCCGCTACGTCGGCGAGGGCGCTCCCGAGGGCGGCGTCCTCATCAACATCATCGACACCCCGGGCCACGCCGACTTCGGCGGCGAGGTCGAGCGCGGTCTCGAGATGGTCGACGCCGTGCTGCTGCTCGTCGACGCCAGCGAGGGCCCGCTCCCGCAGACCCGCTTCGTCCTGCGCAAGGCGCTGCAGAAGCGCCTGCCCGTCATCCTCGTGATCAACAAGGTCGACCGTCCCGACGCCCGCATCGCCGAGGTCGTCGACGAGACCTACGAGCTGTTCTTCGACCTCGACGCCGACGAGCACCAGATCGAGTTCCCGATCGTCTACGCGTCGGCCAAGGCCGGCCGCGCCTCGCTGAACCGTCCCGAGGACGGCGGCATGCCCGACAGCGAGAACCTGGCGCCGCTGTTCCACACCCTGCTCGACACCGTGCCCGCGCCGCACTACGACCCCGAGATGCCGCTGCAGGCGCACGTGACCAACCTCGACTCGTCGCCGTACCTCGGTCGCCTCGCCCTGCTGCGCATCCACAACGGCACGCTGCGCAAGGGCCAGCAGGTCGCGTGGGCGCGCCACGACGGCACCATCGAGCGCGCGAAGGTCGCCGAGCTCCTCGTCACCCAGGCGCTCGAGCGGGTGCCCGCGGAGTCGGCCGGACCCGGCGAGATCGTCGCTGTCGCGGGCATCGAGGAGATCACGATCGGCGAGACCCTCACCGACGTCGAGGACCCGCGGCCGCTGCCGCTCATCACGGTCGACGAGCCGTCGATCTCGATGACCATCGGCATCAACACCTCGCCGCTCGCCGGCCAGAGCGGCACGAAGCTCACGGCGCGCCTGGTGAAGAACCGGCTCGACGCCGAGCTCATCGGCAACGTCTCGATCCGCGTGCAGAACACCGAGCGCCCCGACACCTGGGAGGTCCAGGGACGCGGTGAGCTCCAGCTCGCGATCCTCGTCGAGATCATGCGCCGCGAGGGCTTCGAGCTCACCGTCGGCAAGCCGCAGGTCGTCACCAAGATGGTCGACGGCAAGAAGCACGAGCCGATGGAGCACCTCACCGTCGACATCCCCGAGGAGTACCTCGGCGTCGTCACCCAGCTCATGGCCCTGCGCAAGGGCCGCATGGAGCAGATGGTCAACCACGGCACCGGCTGGGTGCGCATGGAGTACGTCGTCCCCGCCCGCGGCCTGATCGGGTTCCGCACCGAGTTCCTCACCGAGACGCGCGGCACCGGCCTGCTGCACCACGTCTTCCACAAGTACGAGCCGTGGCACGGCGAGCTGCGCACGCGCCCGACCGGGTCGCTCGTGGCCGACCGTCGCGGCCCCACCACCGGCTTCGCCCTGGCCAACCTGCAGGAGCGCGGGACGCTGTTCGTCGGCCCCGGCACCGAGGTCTACGAGGGCATGATCATCGGCGAGAACTCCCGGTCCGACGACATGGACGTCAACCCGACCAAGGAGAAGAAGCTCACCAACATGCGCCAGTCCTCCGGCGACGTGCTGGTGCCGCTCATCCCGCACAAGCAGATGTCGATGGAGCAGGCGCTCGAGTTCTGCCGCGAGGACGAGTGCATGGAGGTCACGCCGGCCACCGTGCGCATCCGCAAGGTCAACCTCGACCAGGTCGAGCGCGGCCGTGCGGCGGCCCGGGCCAAGAAGCAGGGCTGACACCGTCCGACCCGGTCCGACGCCGCCGGAGCCGTCCCGCCAGGCGGTCCGGCCGGTCCCGGAGGGTGTGGGAATGGCCACGTCAGGCCCTTCCGGGGCTGCCGGATCCGTCCGGTGACCTCGACATGGGTCGCGGATACCGTCCGGTAAACGGGCGATCTGGCCTCTGAGCAGCGCCGCAGGACGTCCTGCGCCCGTCCGCGGGCCGGGAGCGCGGGACCCCTTGGGGCTTCTGGCATTCCGCGTCACGGCGAGGTGGAGGCCAGGTGTCGGGGATGTCCCGATTCGCACCAAGCCGGTCACGATCCGGTCACGGGGGCGGCCGGTGCTTTCCTGCCCTCCGGGGATGTCATAAGTTGCGCGAGTCTCAGCGGTGGGGGCGAGGCTCGGGTCGGGCGACCCGAGTTCCGGTCTCCTCGCCTCCGGGCAGCAGGATTTCCCGTACTCGCACAGGAAGGCAGCGGTTTCTTCATGACGGCACCCGTCGACACCGTGGCCGAGGTCTCTGCTGTCCCCGAGGAGATCAAGGGCCGATCGCTCTCCGCGATCGCCTGGGGCCGGTTCCGCCGCGACAAGGCAGGCATGACGGCGCTCGTCGTCCTCATCATCCTGCTGCTCGCCGCGCTGTTCGCGCCCCAGATCTGCAGCCTCATGGGCGTCGACCCGCTCGCGCTGAACCCTGACGCGCTCGACAAGGAGAACGGCGGCGTGCCGCTGGGCTGCGGCCTGCCGGACTCGGGCTTCTTCTGCGGCATCAGCTGGCAGCACCCGTTCGGCGTCGAGCCGGGCACCGGCCGCGACCTGTTCGCCCGCGTGCTCTACGGCCTGCGCGTCTCGCTGCTCATCGCGTTCACCGCGACGACGATGACCACGCTGTTCGGCTCGCTCTTCGGCATCATCTCGGGCTACCTCGGCGGGTTCTGGGACTCCACGATCAGCCGGATCATGGACATCATCCTGGCGTTCCCGTTCCTGCTGATCATCCTGGCGCTCTCGGGTGTGCTCACCCAGCGCCTCGTGGCCATGGGCGTCCCCGACGGCAACCCCGCGCGCATCACGTACCTGATCCTGGTGCTGAGCATCTTCGGCTGGCCCTACCTCGCGCGCATCGTGCGAGGACAGGTGCTGAGCGTGCGCGAGCGCGAGTTCGTCGAGGCGTCGATCGCGATGGGCTCGGGCACCGGCCGGATCCTGTTCAAGGAGATCCTGCCCAACCTCTGGGCGCCGATCATGATCTACGCGACGCTCACGCTGCCGACCTACATCGCGACCGAGGCGGTGCTGTCCTACCTCGGCGTCGGCGTGCTGCCCCCGACCCCGTCGTTCGGCGCGATCCTGTCCGACTCGGTGTCCTACATGGCCATCATCCCGAGCTACCTGCTGATCCCCGGCACGGTGCTCGCCATCGTCGTCGTCACCTTCAACCTCGTCGGTGACTCCGTACGCGACGCCCTCGACCCCCGCGCGGCCCGGGCATGAGCCGCACCAGCACCAACTAACCAAGCTCCCGACCAGAGGCCCCACCGGGCCGGCTGGGCGGGGAAAGGCCGGGGGACCCCGGCGAGACCAGGAGGAGACATGGCAAAGGTCAGTCCGGTTGTCCGGACTGCCATCGTCGTCGGTGTGGGCGCCCTCGCGCTCGCGGCCTGCGGCGGCGGCAGTGGCGGCGGCAGCAGCACCTCGTCGGGCGGCACCGCCACCAAGGGCGGCACGATCCAGTACCTGACGAACGCGGAGCAGTTCGACAAGGTGGACCCGCAGCGGATCTACACCGGCGAGGACCTCGCGTTCTTCAACGGCACCGTCGAGCGCACCCTGACGGCGTACAAGTTCTCGAAGGACGCCAAGGAGGGCACCTCGGTCGTGCCCGACCTCGCGACCGACACCGGCCGTCAGTCCAACGGCGCCAAGACGTGGGAGTTCACCCTCCGCGACGGCGTGACGTTCGAGACCGGCGCGCCGATCACCTGCGCCGATGTCGCCTACGGCGTCTCGCGCACCTTCGCGACCGACGTCATCACCGGCGGTCCGACGTACGCGATCTCCATGCTCGACATCCCGGACGACCCCAAGGGCGGCTCCGCCTACAAGGGCCCGTACGTCAAGACCGGTCAGGACCTGTTCGACAAGGCCGTCACCTGCTCCGCCGACGGCAAGACGATCACGTTCAACCTCAAGCGTCCGGTGCCGGACTTCAACTACACCACGACGCTGCTCGCGTTCTCCCCGGTCCCGCAGGCTGCGGACACCGGTGAGAAGTACGACGACAAGCCCGTCGCGTCCGGCCCGTACAAGATCCAGACGTACACCAAGGGCAAGGGCGGCAAGATGGTCCTCGTCCGCAACGACAAGTGGTCGCAGGCCAGCGACCCGTACCGCAAGGCGTACCTCGACGGCTGGACCGTCGAGTTCGGTATCGACGACCAGGTCATCGACCAGCGCCTGATCCAGGGTGCCCCGGCCGACCAGAACGCCATCTCGACGGCTCTCACCCCCGAGTCGCTCCCGATCGTGTTCAACGACCCGAAGTTCGCGAACCGTCGCATCAACGAGTTCGACCCCTACGTCCGCTACTTCGCGATCAACGTGAAGAAGGTGCCGAACGTCAAGCAGCGCATGGCGATCGCGGCGGCCCTCGACCGTGAGGCCCTGCGCACCAACGCTGGTGGCGCCTACGCCGGCGACTACGCCGACGGCGTGATCAAGCCCAACATGGGCCAGGACTACGCCCCGACGCAGATGTGGGACGGCCTCCTCGGCCAGACCATCCCGCCGACCGGCAACGTCGACTACGCGAAGCAGCTGATCACCGAGTCGGGCGCCGCCATGCCGACGATCACCTTCGACTACCCGAACACGCCGACCAACACCAAGGCCGCCGCGATCATCGTGGCCTCGCTCGCCAAGGCCGGCATCACCGCCAAGCCGAACCCGATCGAGCCCGGCCAGTACTACGGCATCGTGTTCGACCCGGCGAAGGCTCACGAGCTGATCAACGCGGGTTGGGGCCCTGACTGGCCCAACGCCTCGACGATCATCCCCGAGCTCTTCACCCCGTCCGGTGGCTTCAACCTCTCGCAGTACGACGACGCGGCGTACAACGCCAAGGTCGACGCTGCCAAGGTCGAGCTCGACCGTGCGAAGCAGGCCACCGCGTGGCAGGAGCTGAACACCGAGGCGATGAAGAACGTCGTCGTCGTCCCGACCCGCTTCGGCCGTGACCAGCGCCTCCCCGGCGCCAAGGTCGGCAACGCGTACCTGTGGCCGGCGTACGGCTCGTGGCCGTACGGCGACATGTACGTCTCGCAGTAAGCACGACTCGCACTGACGGTGCGGGGGCGAGGGACATCCCTCGCCCCCCCACCGCGCGCCGGTAGCCTTCTCGGGTGGCACGGCGTCACACCGCAGGCCTCCGGTTCCCCTGAAAGGCTCCGCCCTTGAGCGGCTACATCGCACGGCGTCTGGTGAGCATGGTCCTCATGCTCCTGCTGCTGACGCTGGTCGTCTTCCTGCTCTTCAGCGTCCTCCCGACGGACCCCGCACGACTCACCTGCGGCAAGGCCTGCACCCCGGCGATCATCGAGGCCAACCGGCACCGGCTCGGCCTCGACCTGCCCGTCTGGCAGCAGTACTGGGAGTTCCTCAAGGGCATGTTCCTGGGCCGCACGTACGGCTCGGGCACCCAGACCTTCGAGTGCAGCGCCCCGTGCCTCGGCTACTCGTTCAAGCGCGGCGAGGAGGTCACGGTCCTCATCAAGGATCGCTTCCCCGCGACCATGTGGCTGGCCATCGGAGCCTTCGTCCTCTGGATCACCATCGGCATCTCGGTGGGCATCTACGCCGCCCTCCGCCGCGGCAAGTGGCAGGACAAGTCGGTCATGAGCATCTCGCTCGTCGGCTACTCGCTGCCCTCGTTCTTCATCGGCCTGATCCTGCTGTTTTTCGTCGTCCTGCGCTGGCAGCTGCTGCCGTACCCGTCGTACGTGCCACCGACGGAGAACCCGGTCCAGTTCTTCCAGACGATGATCCTGCCGTGGATCGTCCTGGCGATCCTCTACGCCGCGTTCTACATGCGGCTCACGCGCAACCAGATGCTCGACACCCTCGGTGAGGACTACATCCGCACCGCGCGCGCCAAGGGCCTGCCGGAGCGGGTCGTGATCCGCAAGCACGCGCTGCGCGCCGGCCTCACGCCGATCGTCACGGCCGCGGGCCTCGACCTCGCCGGCCTGCTCGGCGGCGCGATCATCACCGAGGCGATCTTCAGCCTCCCCGGCCTCGGTGCTCTCGCGATCAGCTCGGTGGTCGACGCCGACCTGCCGCTCATCGTCGGGATCACGCTCGTCACGGCCACGTTCATCATCGTGGCCAACCTGATCGTCGACCTGCTCTACGCCGTCATCGACCCCCGGGTGAGGCTCGTATGACCACCGCGACCGGCGGCACCGCCGGCCCCTACCTCGACGTCCGCGACCTCAAGGTCGAGTTCCCGACGGAGGACGGTCTCGTCCGTGCCGTCGACGGCGTCTCGTTCACCGTCGAGCGCGGCCAGACCGTCGCCATCGTGGGCGAGTCGGGCTCCGGCAAGAGCGTGACGTCGCAGGCGATCATGGGCCTGCACAACCGCAAGACCACGAACATGTCGGGCGAGGTCATCCTCGACGGCGTCGACCTCATCGCCTCGAGCGACGAGGACGTGCGCAAGCTGCGCGGTCGCGAGATGGCGATGATCTTCCAGGACCCGCTGTCGTCGCTGCACCCCTTCTACACGATCGAGAAGCAGCTGGTGGAGGCCGTCCAGGTCCACCAGAACGTGAGCACGGGCGAGGCGCGCAAGCAGGCGATCGCGCTGCTCGACCGCGTCGGCATCCCGAACCCCGACCGCCGGATCGACGACTACCCGCACCAGCTCTCGGGCGGCATGCGCCAGCGCGTCATGATCGCGATGGCGCTGCTCAACGACCCGTCGCTGCTCATCGCCGACGAGCCCACCACCGCGCTCGACGTCACGGTGCAGGCGCAGATCCTCGAGCTGCTCAAGGACCTCCAGCGCGACTTCAACACCGCGATCATCATCATCACGCACGACCTCGGCGTCGTCGCCGACATGGCCGACGAGGTCGTCGTGATGTACGGGGGGCGCCTGGTCGAGCACGGCACCGTGCTCGACATCTTCCACCGCCCGGAGATGCCCTACACGCTGGGTCTGCTGGCCTCGATGCCGCGCCTGGACAAGGTCCGCGCCGACCGCCTCGACCCGATCCCGGGCCTCCCGCCGTCGCTGATCCGGCTTCCGAAGGGCTGCGTCTTCCGGCCCCGGTGCACCTATCACGACCGCGTCCCCGGCGCCCTGTGCGACACCGACCGCCCCGACCTGCTGCCCACGGCTCCCGGCCACGAGGTGCGCTGCCACCTGCCGGTCGAGGAGCGCCGTGCGATCGCCGCCGACCTGCTCGGCGCCCGTTACGAGGAGACCGCATGACCGCCGAGGCGACGAGCCGCGAGCCCGTCCTGCGGGTCAAGGGCCTCAAGCAGCACTTCCCCATCACGTCGGGCGTGCTGTTCAAGAAGCAGGTGGGCACGGTCAAGGCGGTCGACGGCATCGACCTCGAGGTCTTCCCCAGCGAGACCCTCGGCCTCGTCGGCGAGTCCGGCTGCGGCAAGTCGACGGCGGCGCGCACGATGATGCGGCTGCTCAAGCCCACCGACGGCACCGTCGAGCTCGACGGCCGCGACATCACCAACCTCGGGCGCAAGGAGCTCGTGCCGCTGCGCCGCGAGGCGCAGATGATCTTCCAGGACCCGTACAACTCGCTGAACCCGCGGCACACCGTCGGCACGATCATCTCGGCGCCGTTCAAGGTGCAGGGCGTCGAGCCTCCCGGCGGCGTCAAGGCCGAGGTCCAGTCGATCATGGAGCGGGTCGGGCTCAACCCCGAGCACTACAACCGCTACCCCCACGAGTTCTCCGGCGGCCAGCGCCAGCGCATCGGCATCGCCCGCGCGATCGCGCTGCGGCCCAAGCTGATCATGTGCGACGAGCCGGTCTCCGCGCTCGACGTCTCGATCCAGGCGCAGGTCATCAACCTGCTCGAGGACATCCAGGACGAGTACGGCATCGCCTACGTCTTCGTGGCGCACGACCTCTCGGTCGTCCGGCACATCTCCGACCGCGTCGCGGTGATGTACCTCGGCCACATCATGGAGCTCACCGATCGCGACGCGCTCTACGAGTCGCCGCTGCACCCCTACACGCACGCGCTGCTGTCGGCCGTGCCGGTGCCCGACCCGTCGGCCGGCCGCCGCGAGCGGATCCTGCTGCAGGGCGACCTGCCCAGCCCGATCAACCCGCCGACAGGCTGCGTGTTCCACACCCGGTGCTTCAACGCACAGGAGCAGTGCAAGGTCGAGAAGCCGGTGCTGCGCGAGCTGCGCCCCGGCCACCAGGTGGCCTGCCACTTCCCGGTCGAGAAGATCGAGGGGTCGATCGTCGGGCCGCGCCCCGAGGACGTCGCGCCGGTCATGCCCGACCACGTCGAGCGCGCGCAGACCCTGGGCACCAACAAGGAGCTCGGCGGCGAGATGTACGGCACGAACGTCAAGCCGAGCCACACCAACGACGTCGACCGCCACTGACGCGTCCGCTCGTCCCGACGCCCCGCCTCCTGCTCGCTGGACGGCGGGGCGTCGTCGTACGCCGGGTCAGGCGCCGAGCGAGCGGCGCAGGAAGTCGACCTCGAGCAGCAGCTTGTTCTCGGCGACCTCCTCCTGCGGCGTCATGTGCGTGACGCCGGAGAGGGGCAGCACCGCGTGCGGGCGACCGGCGACGGTGAGGGCACCGGACAGGGCGAGGGTGTGCGCGACCACGACGTTGTCGTCGGTGAGCCCGTGGATGATGAGCAGCGGCCGCTCGAGCTGCGGGGCGAGGGGGATCAGCCCGCACGCGTCGTAGGGTGCGGGGTCCACCCGGGGGTCGCCGAGGTAGCGCTCGGTGTAGGCGGTGTCGTAGAGGCGCCAGTCGGTGACGGGCGCGCCCGCGACGGCGGCGTGGAAGACGTCCGGGCGGCGCAGGACCGCGAGGGCGGCGAGGTAGCCGCCGAAGGACCAGCCGCGGATGCCGACGCGCGAGGTGTCGACGTCGTCGGGGTACGCCGCGGCCACCGCGGCCAGCGCCGCGACCTGGTCCTCGACCGGGAGGGTCGCGAGGTCGCCCGCGATCGTGCGGTCCCACGCGGGGCCGCGGCCGGGGGTGCCGCGCCCGTCGGACACGATCACGACGAAGCCCTGGTCGGCGAGCCACTGGTCCTCGCCGAACGACGTGCCCGAGGCGATGACGTGCTGGCCGTGCGGGCCGCCGTACGGGCTCATGATCACGGGCAGGCGGCGCGACCCGGGCACGTGGTCGGTGGGGAGGAGGACGGCGGTGGGGAGACGGTGCTCGCCGGCCTCGAGGAGCGTGACGCGCGGCGTGACGACCGGGCGCTCGGCGTAGGACGTCACCCGGTGCGTCGTCGACGCGTTGCGGACCTGGTGGACGATCTCGGTGCTGTCGAGGGAGCGCGAGACGAGCACCGTGGTGCCGCCCGCGCGTCGCGCGAGGTGCACACCGGTCGGGTCGCTGACCGGAGAGGCGGTGCCGTCCCAGCCGACGAGCACGATCGGGTGGTCGTGCGCGGCCGGGGCGGTGGCGACGAGGACGCCGGTGTCGTCGACGTCGAGGACGCTGCGGATCTGCAGGCCCGCCGGCGAGAGCCAGCCGTCGCCGAGGTGGAGCCGGTAGGTGTCGCTGTCGCGGTCGGCGCGCAGGGTGAGCAGCCGTCCGTCGGGCGCCCAGGTGCGTGCGCCGGGTGCGGAGTCGATCCACTGCGGGTCGTGCAGGTCGGCGACGGTGCGCGTCGCGCCGGTCGCAGGGTCGACGGCGAGGACGAGGAACCGGCGCTGGTCGCGGGTGCTGACGACGACGAGCGGGTCGCCGTGCGACGTCCACGAGACGTCGACGAGGTAGGGGAAATCCTCGTGGTCCCAAGGGATGTCGGTCACCTCGCCGTCGAGGGTCGCGAGCACGAGACCGATGCGCGCGTTGGCCGTGCCGGCGGCGGGGTAGCGGTGCGGGTACGGCTCGGACCCCGGGTGGAGCGGGTCGCTGATCCACCACTGCTGCACCGGCCGCTCGTCGACGCACTCGACGAGGAGCGCGTCCGCGGCCGGCGACCACCAGTAGCCGCGCGAGCGGTCGAGCTCCTCGGCGGCGACGAAGTCGGCGAGGCCGGCCTGCTCGCCGCCGTGCGCCACCTCGACGAGGGCGCGGTCGTCGGTGCCGTCGCGGCGCACGACGCGCAGCGCGTGTCCCGCGGCGTAGGCGATGTGCTCGCCGTCGGGGGACAGGCGCGGGTCGACGACGGGGCCGGGTACGTCGAGGGCGCGCACCTGCGCCGCCGGGTCGACGAGGTCGACGGCGTACAGGCCGCCGGAGAGCGCGAACACGGCGTGCCCGACGGCGTCGTCGACGGCGTACCCGACGATGCCCGAGCTGCCCTCGCGCATCCGCTCGCGGCGCGCCCGCTCCTCGTGCGAGAGCTCCTCGGCGCCCTCGTGCAGCGAGGCGGGGTCGGCGAGGAGGCGCTCCTCGCCGGTCGCGGTGTCGAGCTCCCAGAGCCGGCCGACGACGTCGGTGCCGCCGAGCGAGCGCACGAACACGACGCGCGCGCCGTCGGGGGAGACGGTGTAGAGCCGGGGCGCGCCGGCGGTGAAGCGGTGGGTCCGTGCGCTCTGCCGGGGGAAGGACTCGGCGGGCGCGGCGGGCTGCGAGGGGGTGGACATGCGGGTGAGTCTGTCAGCCCGTGAGCGGCTGTCGGCCACCCGGTTTAGGCTGCCCTTCGTGACCGATCCCCACGCTGCCCGCCGCCTGCTCCTCGTCCACGCGCACCCCGACGACGAGACCATCGGCTCGGGAGCCACGATGGCCCGCTACGTCGCGGAGGGAGCCCACGTCACGCTCGTCACCTGCACGCGCGGCGAGGAGGGAGAGATCCTCGTCGACGAGCACGCGCATCGCGCGGCGCAGCACGACGACACCCTCGGCGAGCACCGCGAGATCGAGCTCGCGAACGCGATGAAGGTCCTCGGCGTCTCCGACCACCGCTGGCTCGGCGGCGCGGGGAAGTACCGCGACTCCGGGATGATCGGCACCGCCGACAACGACGACCCGTCGTGCTTCTGGCGCGCCGACCTGCTCGCCGCGGCGACCGACCTCGTCGCCGTCATCCGCGAGGTGCGGCCGCACGTGCTGCTCACCTACGACGACTTCGGCGGCTACGGCCACCCCGACCACATCCAGGCGCACCGGGTCGCGACGTACGCGATGTTCCTGGCGGGCGCGCCGTCGTTCAAGCCCGAGCTCGGCGAGCCGTGGTCGATCTCGAAGGTCTACTGGGGCGCCTTCCCGAAGTCGTTCGTGCGCGAGGGCATCGAGGCGCTCAAGGCCGCGGGGGAGGAGAACGAGTTCACCGCGATGGACCCCGACGACCTGCCCTTCGCCGTCGACGACGACGTCATCACCACCGCGATCCACGCCGAGGACTTCGGCGACGCGAAGATGGCCGCGATGCGCGAGCACGCCACCCAGATCTCGGTCGAGGACGGCTTCTTCGCGCTGTCGAACAACCTCGGCAACCGCGTGATGGGCGTCGAGTTCTACGTCCTCGCCCACGGCGAGAAGGCCGGCCCGTTCGACGACAAGGGCTGGGAGACCGACCTCTTCGCCGGCACCGTGTAGCCGCCCGAGGGCGTCGCCGGCGCCGGCCCCCGGCCGACGTCACTGGTCCGACGCACGGATCCCACGACGTCACTGGTCCGACGCACGGAGAACGGCCCGGTTTCCGTGCGTTCGACCAGTGACGTGCATGGGGGTGGGGGCGGTTCGTTGAGATGACCGGGTGCGCGGGGCGAGGTCAGGCGTCGTACGCCGTGGCGTGACGGGGCTGGTAGAGCCCGACCTCCGCGCCGCTGGGCAGGCGGATCGCGGTGACGACGCCCCAGCCCTGGTCCTGCGGCTCGCCGGTGACCTCGACGCCTCGTGCGCGCAGGTCGGCGACGGCGGC
This sequence comes from Candidatus Nanopelagicales bacterium, assembly GCA_044224785.1. Taxonomy (GTDB): domain Bacteria; phylum Actinomycetota; class Actinomycetes; order S36-B12; family CAIYMF01; genus Longivirga. Next base: position 13,159 of record JBGAJT010000021.1, read on the forward strand.
GTGGACGTCGTCGCACATCAGGTAGAGGTGCGTCGAGGGCGCGCCGTCGGTCGGGTGCACGCCGAGCTCGGTCGGCGGGACGCGGAAGATCAGCCAGGGGTCGTCGGGCCCCGAGGCATGCACGGACGCCCAGCCCAGGACGTCACGCAGGAACGCGCGGTCGGCGTCGGCGTCGGGGCTGTTGAGGATGAGGTGCGCGGCGATGATCACGCGGCCGACGCTACGGAGCCGGGCCTCGTGGCGCCAGGGACCGGCGTCGGCGGACCCGGCTCCGCGCGCCCATCCCTGTGGATAGTGAACGACGAGATGCCTTGCGCTGCAACGGATTACATCGTTCTACCCTCTTGACAGGAATCGCACGCGTGTATGAGGATGGACCCATGGCCGTTCTCCTCGCACTCGACGAGCCGTCGTCGTGGATGGCCGCGCTGTGCTCCGACGCCGAGCACGACGGCACGGAGGAGGAGCAGGCGTACGTCGCTGCGTTGAAGGCGTCCGGGGAGTTCGGTGACCTGCCTCGCGGTGCTGAGGCGTTCGACGACGGCCTCGATCTGGGCGCGGTCCTGGACGCCGCGGCGGGTCCTGCGCTGGCGGGCGACCTGCTGCTGGTCGCCGATCAGCGGCGGCAGGACGAGCCGACGTCGCAGAAGGTGGCGCGGCTGCAGCACCGACCGCATCGCGGCCTTGGTGTCGTCGCTGCGCAACGACGAGCTGGTCGGCCTCGCGGGCGAGGAGTCGTCGGGGCAGCTGATGGCGGAGATGCACGTCGAGCACGAGGTCTCGGTGGCCCGGCGCACGTCGCGCTACTCGGCGGGCCGCAGCATCGAGAACGCGCGCGCCCTCGCGACGGTGTTCCCCGGCTTCGCCGAGGCGCTGCGCGCGGGAGAGGTCACCGAGGCGCACTGCTCGACGCTCGTCGAGCGCACCCGGGTGGTGTCCGAGCCGTCCGCGCTCGTCGAGATCGGCCGTCGCGCGCTGCCGAAGGCGCGCCGCATGACTCCGGGGGAGCTGGGCAAGGAGCTCGCCGCGATCATCGCCGACGTCGACCCCGACGCCGCCGCGCGCACCCGTCGCGCACGGGAGTCGCGCCGGGTCTGGACGCGCCCGCTCGACGACGGCCTGTCGTTCCTCGGCCTCGTCCACGACACCGCGACGATCGACGCCATCAAGGATGCGATCACCGCCGACGCGCTCGGCGCACGCCAGGTGGCGCGCGCCGCGGCCCGCGCGACCGCCGACGCCGCTCGCGAGATCGGAGCCGAGGTCGGCGACGCCTCGGAGCCGGTCGCGCTCGACGTCGACCACGACTGGGACGACGCGTCGCTCGACGCCTTGCGAGCAGATGCCCTCGCCGGCCGGCTGCTCGGCACGGTGGCCGACGACGGCTCCGTGGCGTGGGACCGGTCGGAGGCGAAGGTGGTGGTCGAGGTCGTCATGACCCTCGACACCCTGCTCGCCGAGCGCGAGCGGCTCGAGCGGGAGCCCGCGGTCGCGCTCGTCGACGGCGTCCCGGCCCCGGCGGCGCTCGCGCGCGACCTCGCCGACGCCGCGACGTGGTGGCGCCGCCTGGTCACCGACCCGGTCGACGGACACCTGCTCGACTACGGCACCGCCGTCTACCTCCCGCCCCGTCTGCGCCGCTTCGTGCTCAAGCGCGACGACGTGTGCCGCGCGCCGGGCTGCACCGACCGGCACGCCGCGCGGCTCGATATGGACCACGCCGAGCCCTTCCCCGCGGGCACGTCGTCCGCGCAGAACTGCGGCGCGCTGTCGCGACGGTGCCACCAGCTCAAGACCGAGGGCTTCGCCGACATCGTCGACAGCCGCGCCGACGGCTCGGCCACCTGGGTCACCGCCTGGGGCCAGCGCATCGCCCTCCCGCCACGTCCGATCCTCCCCGGCCGGCCGGATCCCGAGCCCCCGTCGCGCGACGTACCACCCCGCTCTCCTTCGCCACCACCGCCGGACAGCGCCGGCGACCCACCCTTCTGACCGGAAGGGTCACCCCGGCGCGCCCGAAGACAGACCGAGAAAGAACCGGCAATATCGCGCACGTGATCGACCACGACGTGCCGTCCACCTTGATTCGCAGTTCTGGTGTGCGTAGCGCTGCCCGGCTGACGGTGTCCATGCTCGCTGCCGCCCTGCTGTCGGGTTGCTCAGGGACTACGAGTCCTGCACCGACGTCGTCGTCGGCCAGATCCACTCCGGCGACGGCTGAGGCCTGGTGTCAGTCGGGCTTCCATCGGATTCCCCAGGACAACATCTCCGTCGAGAAGGCAGTCATCGTCTCGCTGGAAGATGTTCGCGCCTGGGTGGTCAAGCAAGGCGTCAACTGGGACACGTTCTCGGAGTCCTTGGCTGCCACTCCACCTGAGGAAGACGTCGCCGTCTGCGTGTCCACCCAGAAGAACGGGGACCAGTTCACTCCGGCTCCGGGAGTAGGTAGCCCACCTCCCGCCCCGGCCGTGCTCACTATCGTCACTCTCGACGGCGGGGCGACAGCGTTCAAGTACGGCGACGCGGGGTCACTTGCCGCCGAGGTCGCACGGCAGTTCGACGCCTAGCGACCGCCCCGAAGTGCCGCTATCGCTCGCGCTGCCCCGCCTGTTCGACGGGCCGCAGGAACGCCAGGCGCGGCGTGCTCGTAGGTCATCGGCCGGCCGTCGGCGTCGGTCGCGTTGCGCCGGAGGTGTTTGCGCTGAGGTCGCTTGTAGGGTCCGGGCATGAACGAGCAAAAAGCACCCGCGAGCCAACACCTCCCCGCCCTCGTCGCTGTCCTCGACGAGCTGGCGTACGGCAGCGACGATGAGCCCCAGCACCAGTGGGAGATGTTCCTGAGCCCGGTCGTGTGGCGCGTGACGGCGGCCACCGCGGAGACCTACTCGGATGCTGCGACGGCGCAGGCTGGCGCCAACTCGCTAGTCGAGGCGCTGCTTGCAGCGAGTCAGGCTCAGGTTCGAGACGTGCGGCAGGGCGCGGACCGAGGCTTCTACAGCGATGGCTACCGGGGCGTCGTCGAGGTCGTTCTGAAGGCCTAACTCGACACCTCTATGTGCCGCTATCGCTCGGGGAGTGAGCACCGAGCGCCAAGAGGTAGGCCAAGATGTCGCCGTGACCGACGAAGCCAAGCTCCCCATAGAGACCGTCCTGCCGGGTCAGCAACTGCATCCATTGGAGGACGGCTGGACGCCCGTTGCCACCTTCGCGCTGATCAAGTGCCTGGATGAGGACGGGGACGACGCATGGGTCTTCCGGACGAGTCAGTCCTTCAATCTGGAAGAACTGCTGGGCGCGCTGACAGTCCAGACGGATCTGCTGCGCCGGAAGTTGCTAGCCCAATGGGATGACGAGAACTAGCGGGCGCGATGTGCCGATAGCGCTCGCTTCGTCGGGCGTGCGGCCCGCACCCGGGGAGGAGACGTCGTCGGCTCGATGAGCGGGACCTCGGTCGTCGGGGCGGATGCTCGCGGCATCATGGCCGCATGGGGTACGAGCACGCGTCGTGGTGGCCTGCGCTACGGCGCTGCTGCTCGCCGCGTGCGGTCCGCAGCGGCCGGTCAGCATCACGCCCATCGGCACGTGCCTGCCCGCGGTCGATCTCGACGGTGTGCACTACATCCCGGGCGATACCGAGCTCCTCGTGCGCCAGGGCGAGCCGGTCGACGGTCACCTCCACGGGCTGCGACGAGGGCAGCACGGAGCCGCAGCCCGTGCAGGCGTGGCGTGCCGTGGGCTATCAGGGAGACGGACTGGTCACGGTGAGCGCCTGCGCCTCGGTCGCCCTCCAGGACGCGTCGGCCGCCGGATGCGCGGGGGATCCGCCGAGGTTCGACCTCTGGGTCCGGGAGGACCAGGCCTCGTCGTGAGCCACGGCGGCGCGTCGATCGGGTGGCAGGTCGAGGACGGCGCGCGCATGCTGGGGCCCGGACGTCAGATCGGGGCAGCGGATGGGCGAGGACCTAGCACCTCCACCGGAACCGCCGCCGGACGTGAGCCGCGAGCGGCAGATCGTCATCGCGGCGCTGGTCGGGCTTGCTGTGGTGGCCGTGGTCGTCGCCCTCGTGGTGCGGCGTACGCCGGATCCTCAGGCGGGCGTGCTGCCGCTGCGGGTCACGGCGTACGCGCAGCTGTCGGACACGCGGATGCTCGTCGAGTACACGCAGGTCTCCGGGCGCGGTCCCGCGCAGGTGACGGTGGACGAGACCGGGGCTCCCGTGGTGCTGCGCGCCGGCCTCCCCGTGGCTGAGGCAGGGGCGACGCAGCGCAACTGGCTCGCCCTCGGACCGTTCTCGTCGGCCGTGACGGTGGTCGACCTGGCCTCGCCGCTCGGGGACCGCGCCGTCGTCGACAGCAGCGGGGTGCGGCTGCCGGAGGCGAGCGAGCAGGAGCTGCGCCCCTGATGCTGGTCCGAGAGGGGTCGGGCGGTCACGCTGCGTACGGCTTGACCCGGTCGTGGTACTCCGCACGGGTGACCGTGGCCCTCGGGATGGGGCGTACGACACCCGCGTCGCTCACGATGGGTCACAGCCCCGGACCTCCCGCCGGGTGACGCCCTCCCGAGGAGTACTCGTGCGACGCACCACGAGCACCACCGCAAGCGCCGCCAAGGCGTCCGCCGCGGCCGCCGCACCCGCCGACCTGCTGACCGAGGCGGGCACCGGTCGCGTGCACGTGTCGCGCGCCGACGTCGGCGTCTCGCGCGAGCGCTCGCGCCGCCGCCGCATCCTCATGCTCGGGATCGTGCTGTCGATCCCGCTGCTCTACCTGTGGGGCCGCATCATCAGCGGCGACGGGTTCGACATCACCAACATCACCTGGCCGACCATCGACCCGATGCTCGTGCTGCCGGGGCTGTTCTTCCTCGCGCTCATCGGCGTCCTCGTCGGCTCGACGCTCGGCGCCGGCCGCTCGCCGCACGTGACCTACCGCCCCGAGCAGATCGACGTCTCGCTCGACGAGGTCAAGGGCATCGACGGCGTGAAGGACGAGGTCGTCCGCTCGCTCAACCTCTTCCTCGCGCACAAGACCTTCGCGTCGCAGATGGGCGGCACCGCGCGCCGCGGCCTGCTCTTCGAGGGCCAGCCCGGCACCGGCAAGACCCACCTCGCGAAGGCGATGGCCCGCGAGGCCGGCGTGCTGTTCCTCTTCGTCTCGGCGACGTCGTTCCAGTCGATGTACTACGGCGCGACCGCCCGCAAGATCCGTTCGTACTTCAAGGCGCTGCGCAAGGCCGCCCGCCAGGAGGGCGGCGCGATCGGCTTCATCGAGGAGATCGACGCGATCGCCATGGCGCGCGGCGGCCTCTCGATGACGGCGCTCCCGGCCGGCTCGCCGATGACGTGCGGCGGCATGGAGGGCCTGCCCTCGTCGTACGCCGGCGCGCTCGTCGGCAACGCGGCCACGATCGCCCACCGCTCGATGACGAGCGAGGGCGTGGGCGGCGTCGTCAACGAGCTGCTCGTGCAGCTGCAGTCCTTCGACGACCCGACCGGCATGCAGAAGCTGCACACCAAGGTCGTCGACGCGGTGAACCTCTTCCTGCCGCTGAACCGCCAGCTCAAGCGCCCGGTGCCGCCGTCGACCAACGTCCTCGTCATCGCCGCGACCAACCGCGCCGACAACCTCGACCCCGCGCTGCTGCGTCCGGGCCGCTTCGACCGCCGCCTCACCTTCGAGGCGCCGACCAAGGCCGGCCGCCGCGAGCTCATCGACTTCTTCCTCGAGCTCAAGGCGCACCACGAGGAGCTCGACGCCGAGGAGATCCGCGACAGCCTCGCGTCGGTGACCCAGGGCTACACCCCGGTGATGATCGAGCACCTCTTCGACGAGGGCCTCGTCAACGCGCTGCGCCGCGGCGACCAGCTGATGAACCGCGCCGACGTCGAGCACGCCCGCCTCGTCGAGGAGGTCGGCATCGGCCAGCCGGTCGCCTACACCGACCACGAGCAGCGCCTCATCGCGACGCACGAGGCCGGCCACGCCGTCACCGCCTGGCTCGTCGCGCCGCAGCGCCGCCTCGAGGTGCTCACGATCATCAAGCGCCGCGACGCGCTCGGCATGCTCGCCCACGGCGACGCCGAGGACGTCTTCACCCGCAGCCGCAACGAGATGATCGGCCTGATCCGCATCGCCATGGGCGGCCAGGCCGCCGAGGAGCTCTTCTTCGGCGACGTCTCCACCGGCCCTGCGGGCGACCTGCTCTACGCGACCAACGTCGCCGCGCAGATGGTCGGCTCGGCCGGCATGACCGACACGCTCATCTCCTACGCCGCGGTGCAGGGCAGCGCGCTGTCGGACACCAACATCGTGGGCCGTGTGCTCGGAGACTCCGAGGGCCGCGAGCGCGTCGAGCGCATCCTGCAGGAGCAGAAGGCCTACACCCGGGCGCTGCTCGACGAGAACCGCCACCTCGTCGAGGCGCTGCGCGACGCCCTCATCGAGCGGCACGAGCTCATCGGCCGCGAGATCACCGACGTGCTCGAGGGCGCGTCGGGCGGGTCGATCGACCTGCGCGAGCACCGCACCGTCGGCGGCTCGGCCTCGGGAGCCCCTGGGGCTGCCACGCTCGTCGCCCCGAGCACCCCGCTGCCGGAGCCTGGCTTCCTAGAGCCCGGCGCCTAGAGCCGTGCGGCACGGCGGCGGGCCGGGAGGGAATCGCCGTCGTGCCGGCACGTAGGCTCCACGCGTGCCCGACGAGACCGACCTCCCCGACGCCGCCACCGCGGCCGACGACGTCGTCCCCGTCGGTGAGCCGGCCGCCCCGGCTGCCCCGCCCTCCCGCGGCCCGCAGTACCTCGGCTACGGCCTCCTCTTCGTGGTCGGCATCGTCGCGGCCATGTTCGGCGTCGCGCTCGTGCCGCTGCGGCTCACCGTCGGCGGTGCCGCCCTCCCGGTCGGCCTCCTGGTCGTCGTCGCCATCCCCGTGATCGCCCGCGCCGGTGCGTGGGTGATGGGCGCCCGGCTCGGTGCCGCGTGCGTCGCCCTGGGCTGGGCGTTGCCGACCATCGCCTTCGTGCTCGCCGGCCCCGGCGGCGACGTGCTGGGTATCATCGATGCCCGCGCATTGTTGCGCTCCTACCGCCGCGCCGCCTCAATGCAGATGCGCCAGCTCGCACCGCTCGCCGAGGAGATGGACACCTTCGAGGTCACGATCACGGATGAGGCCC
>JBGAJT010000220.1:0-6094 GCA_044224785.1 Candidatus Nanopelagicales bacterium
CGGGCGACGACGACTACACCGAGGGCACCGCGACCCGCTGACGCGACCGCCAGCGAGCGGCACCGGGGTGCCATGAGATCCGCGACCCGCTGACGCACCAGCACGACGAGAGGGCGACGACCACCAGGTCGTCGCCCTCTCGTCGTTCATCCGGGCTGGGGTCAGCCGACGTGGTAGCCGAAGCGGTCGGGGAGCTCGGACACGAAGCGGGTGACGGCGTCGGGGCGGCGGCCGGCGTCGAGGGCGTCGTCGCGGCGTACGACGGCGGCGTTGACCACGGAGGCTCCGGCGCCGCGGAAGGGCTGGCGCGGCCACGGCCGCGGCTCGGCGCCGACCAGCGGCAGCGCGGTGTCGTCGTTCTCGAGGCCGAGCGCCCTGGCCGCGAGGATGCGCCCCATCAGGTGGGTGGGACCGACGCCGTTGCCGGTGTAGCCGAGCGCGAAGTGCGTGCGTCCGTGGGGGAGCGTCCCGACGTAGGGCTGGTGCGTGGGCGACACGTCGATCGGGCCGCCCCAGCCGGCCTCGATCGGGACGCCGCGGAAGCCCGGGAAGAACTGGTGGATCGCGCGTACGGCGTGGCCGACGCCGTCCTCGTCGCGGTCGAACCGGGGGTCGATGCGACCCGTCCAGCTGCCGCGCTGGCCGCCGACGCCGAGCGCGATCCGGCCGTCGGGAGTGGTGCGCAGGTAGCGCAGCGAGGAGCGCAGGTCGTAGACGCCGGTGCCGTCGGTCCAGCCGATGTCGGCGAGCCGCTCGGGCGCGGGCGCGGTGAGCGCGATGTAGGTGGCCCGCGCGACGATGCGCCGCCGGAAGCCCGGCCACGCGGCCATCCACGCGTTCGCACCGAGCACGACCGTCCGGGCGCGGACCACGCCGCCGGCGGTCTCGACGCGACCGACCGTGCCGGGGTCGGGCGGCGTCACCGGCGTGCGTTCGTAGATGCGGACGCCGGCGTCGAGGCAGGCCTGGCGCAGCGCCCGGGCCAGGCGGGCCGGCTGCAGCGTGCCGCCGCCGTCGCGCAGCACGAACCCGGACTCGAACGACGGCGAGGCGCACACGCGCGCGACAGCGTCGCGGTCGAGCACGCTCACCCGGTCCTCGAGGCCGAGCCCGCGCGCCGCCTCGACCACGTCGTCCCACGCGCCGACCTGCGACGGCGACGATGCGACTCCGAGCGAGGGCGCCGCCCGGTACCACGCGTCGACCCCGTGCTGCTCCATCCAGTCCACGACGCCGGCCACCGCGGTGTCGCCGGCGGCCAGCACCGCGCGCGCCCCGTCGTCGCCGTAGTGCTCGCGCAGCCCGGGCATGAACTCGTAGAACCCGTTGAGGAACCCGCCGTTGCGGCCCGACGGGCCGAACCCGCACTCGTCGCGCTCGAGCACCACGACGTCGACGCCGGGGTCCAGGCGCTTGAGGTGCCAGGCGGTCCACAGCCCGGTGTAGCCGCCGCCGACGATCACGACGTCGGCGGTCACGTCGCCCGTGACCGCCGGCGCGGTCTCGCCGCAGAACTCGTCGTGGGACAGGGCCTCGCGCAGCCACCAGCAGGTCTCGGCGATCGTCACGCCTCCGACCCTAGCGACGCGTCACGGCGACGCGGAGGCGCAGGTGCTCGCGAGCTCCTCGAGGGACCGGCGCACGCTGGCCACGTCGCCGTCGTCGACCTTCGGCGCCGCCTCGGCGACCAGGTGCAGGGAGGCGTCGATCGTGGCGAGCAGCGACAGGTAGGGGTCGTCGGTGCGCAGCGCCAGCTCGCGGGCCCCGTCGGCCAGCGAGACGAGCTGCGCCTGCTGCTCGGACGAGATGGGGCCGTCGCCGATCGCCGCGACAGCGCTGGAGGTGCGCTCGGCCCACGCCGTCAGCTCGGAGCAGCTCGCGTCGCCCGGCAGCGCGTCGGAGGCGTCGTCGGACGGCTCGGTGAGGCTGGAGCCGGGCGATGCGCTCGACGTGGTGAACGTCGTCGATCCCGTCGTCGAGGAGCAGCCCGCTACGCCGACGAGGCACACGAACGCCAGGCCTGCCCCTCGGACTCCTCGCATGGCTCGGACGCTAGCAGCCGGTCAGGAGCGCAGGACGCCGTCGACCAGCGCCGCCGGGCGCACCTCGTCGACGAGGGCGACGGGGAGCGCGGCGTAGAGATGGGGGAACGTGTCGTCGCCGACCGGGTCGTCGACGACGGGGACGCCGCCCGCCTCGAGCCGCTCGCGGTCGAGGACCAGCAGCACCAGCGGGACGTCGACGTCGGAGTAGAAGCGCCGGGCGGTCGCCGGCAGCTGGTCCTCGCGCGAGGCGTGGATGAACCCCACCTCGTCGATGGTCTGGCCGATCGTCGAGACCCGGTACTCGCCCGCGGCGACGGCGTCGTCCCAGTCCGGGCGCAGGGCGAGGTGGTAGATCCGCATGGCCGGATCCTGCCCGAGGCAGGACCGCGGGCGTCTCGCCTACCGGTCGATAGTTCCACGATGCGGACCTCGTGAAGGCGTTCACAAGGCGCTCACTAGACTCAGCGACGACCGACGTACCCGACCCTCGCGAGGTCCGCAGTGAGCAAGCCCGTCGTCCTCATCGCCGAGGAGCTCTCCCCGGCCACCGTCGAGGCCCTCGACCCCGACTTCGAGATCCGCCACTGCGACGGTTCGAACCGCGACGAGCTGCTCGCCGCGATCGTCGACGTCGACGCGATCCTCGTCCGCTCGGCCACGAAGGTCGACGCCGAGGCGCTGGCGGCCGCCACCCGGCTGCAGGTCGTCGCACGTGCCGGAGTCGGTCTGGACAACGTCGACGTCAAGGCCGCGACGCAGGCCGGCGTCATGGTCGTGAACGCGCCCACCTCCAACATCGTGAGCGCCGCCGAGCTCGCCGTCGCGCTGCTCCTCGCCTGCGCGCGCAACATCGCGCCGGCCAGCGAGGCCCTCAAGGCCGGCCACTGGAAGCGCTCGAAGTACACCGGCGTCGAGCTCACCGACAAGACGGTCGGCGTCGTCGGTCTCGGCCGCATCGGTCTGCTGGTCGCGCAGCGCCTGTCGGCGTTCGGCGTGAAGCTCGTCGCCTACGACCCCTACGTCCAGCCCGCGCGCGCCGCGCAGCTCGGGATCCGGATGCTGACGCTCGACGAGCTGCTCGCCGAGTCGGACTTCATCACCGTGCACCTGCCCAAGACGCCCGACACCCTCGGCCTCATCGGCGAGGACGCGCTGCGCAAGGTGAAGCCGTCCGTGCGCATCGTCAACGCCGCGCGCGGCGGCATCGTCGACGAGCACGCGCTGTACGTCGCCCTCAAGGAGGGTCGCGTCGCCGGCGCCGGCCTCGACGTCTTCTCCAGCGAGCCGTGCACCGACTCCCCGCTGTTCGAGTTCGAGAGCGTCGTCGTCACCCCGCACCTCGGCGCCTCCACCGACGAGGCGCAGGAGAAGGCCGGCATCGCCGTCGCCCGTTCCGTGCGCCTCGCGCTCGCCGGCGAGCTCGTGCCCGACGCCGTGAACGTCAAGGGCGGCCCCATCGCGGAGGCTGTGCGCCCGGGGATCGCGCTGGCCGAGAACCTCGGTCGCGTCGCAGGCTCGCTGTCGACCGCGCCGCTCGAGGCCGTCGAGGTGCAGGTCCTCGGCGACGTCGCCGAGCACGACGTGAAGATCCTCGAGCTCGCAGCCCTCAAGGGCGTCTTCTCCGCGCTCGTCACCGACCCGGTCTCCTACGTGAACGCGCCGGTCCTGGCCGGCGAGCGCGGCGTCGCCGTGTCGCTCACGACCACGACCGAGCCGGTCACCTGGCGCAACACGGTCCGCGTGCACCTCTCCCTCACCGACGGCACGCAGATCACCGTCGGCGGCACCGTCACGGGTCCGCGCAGCGTGCAGCGGCTCGTCGAGATCGACGGCTTCGAGATCGACGTCCCCGTGAGCGAGCACGTGGCCTTCCTGCGCTACACCGACCGCCCCGGCGTCGTGGGTGCTGCCGGCCGGCTGCTCGGCGAGGCCGGCATCAACATCGCCGGCATGCAGGTCAGCCGCGACGAGGCCGGCGGCCAGGCGCTCATCGCGCTCACCGTCGACTCCGCCATCCCTGCCGACGTCCTGATGGCGATGGCCGAGGAGATCGGCGCCGTCTCGGCGCGCTCGGTCGACCTCGAGCTGTAGGACGGCCCCCTGCGGCAGCCCGGGCCCGGGCATCTATGGTCACGACGTCAGGGAGGTCGGGATGAGGATCTTCCTCGCCGGTGCGAGCGGCGTCATCGGGCGGCGGCTCGTCCCGTTGCTCGTCGAGGCCGGTCACACGGTGGCGGGCACGACACGCTCGGCCGAGCGGGCGCCGCTCGTGCGCGGGCTCGGTGCCGAACCGTTCGTCGTCGACGTCTACGACGCGGAGCTCGTGCACGACATCGTCGTGGGCTGGTCCCCGGAGCTGGTCATGCACCAGCTCACCGACCTCCCCGACGCCGCGGCCGACATCCCGGCGAGGGCGAGCGCCAACGCCCGCATCCGCATCGAGGGCACGGCCAACCTGGTCGCCGCCGCCCAGGCCGCGGGCGCGGCGCGCTTCCTCGCCCAGTCGATCGCGTGGACGCCCTCTGCGGGCAACGCCTCGCGCGACGAGCTGGAGCGCCAGGTGCTCGCCTACGACGGAACCGGCGTCGTCCTGCGCTACGGCCAGTTCTACGGCCCCGGCACCTACTCCGAGGGCGAGCCCCCCGCCCCGCCGCGGATCGAGATCGGCGCCGCGGCCCGCGCGACGGTGGAGGCCCTCGACGCGCCGAGCGGCGTCCTGACGATCGTCGACTGACGGTCGGTCAGCAGCCGGAGCTGCGCGACGGCCGACGCGGTGCCCGCGTTTCCCACAGCCCCGCCGTCGTGCTGGCGTCGATGGCCGAGGAGACCCGCGCCGCCCCGGCGGGCTCGGTCGATCTCGAGCTGTGACCCGGAGGTCCTGGACGGAGCGGCCCTGCGGCGTCAGGCTGGTGACGACGCCGGGAGGTGACCGCTCGTGCCCGATGCGTGGGTACCGCGCGACGAGCCCGACGAACCGGCTCCTGGTCAGGGCATCGGCTTCGTGCTCATGCTCGTCGTCATCGGCGTCGTCCTGCTGCTGTTCGCGTGGGGCGCGGTCGTGACCGTGCTGCAGGTCGTGCAGACCCTGACCGGGATGCCGTGACGACGCGCTAGGACCAGAACCCCATGTGCGCCTCGGCGGCGAGGTCCTCGCAGACCGGGCCGTCGACGCGCATCGGTGCAGTGCTTGCGGCCGCGAGCTCGGCCGCCGTGATCGTGAACCCGTACGCCGCCTCGCCGGGTGCGGTCGAGAGCTCGGTGAGCCGCGCCGCCGACAGGCCGAACACCACGTGGCGCGCACCGGCCCAGAACAGGGCGCCGACGCACTGCGGGCACGGCTCGCACGACGCGTGGACCGTGCCGAGGGCGAGCTCGTCGAGGCGGCCCGCGCGCTCGAGGACGCGCACCAGCTCGGTCTCGGCGTGCGCAGTGATGTCGTGCGTGGTCGTCACGAGGTTGCGCGCCTCCGCCACCACGACGCCGTCGACCTCGAGCACCGCGCCGAACGGGTGGTCGCCCGCGGCGCGCGCCTCCAGCGCGAGCCCGAGCGCGCGCTCCATCGCTGCGGTCACCATCCGGCGACCCTAGCGACCGCGGGTGCGCCGTCGGCGTAACCCCTCGACCCACGACGCGGCGCGGGGCAGTCTCGGCGCATGAGGCTGCTGATGCTGGGCGGGACGCAGTTCGTGGGCCACGCGGTCGTCGCCGACGCGCTCGCGCGGGGATGGGACGTGACCGTGGCCAACCGCGGCCGCTCCGACGCGCCGGCCGAGGGCGTCGAGCACGTCGTCCTGGACCGCCTCGAGCCGACCGCCTACGACGCGCTCGCGGGCCGGGACTTCGACCTCGTCGTCGACACCTGGTCGGGCGCGCCGCGCGTGGTGCGCGACGCCGCACGGGCGCTCGGCGACCAGGTCGGCCGCTGGGTCTACGTGTCGAGCCGCTCGGTCTACTCGTGGCCCATCCCGCAGGGCGGCGACGAGAGCGCGCCCACGACCGACGCGGACCCCGACGCCGAGGCCACCGACTACGCCGCCGACAAGCGGGGC
>JBGAJT010000221.1:0-281 GCA_044224785.1 Candidatus Nanopelagicales bacterium
GGCACGCGCGACCTGCTGCAGACCAAGCACGCGATCCTGCGCAGCTATCCGATCTTGGCGCACTTACGGTTTCTGCTCGAAGAGATCAGGTCGGAAATGCGCCAGTACTTCTTCGAGGACGAAAAGCACGGCCTGCCGTTCAGCCGCGACAAGCGGGCCGTCGCCTATCAGCGCGCCAAGCACGTTCTCGATAAGCGGCCCTTCGGCACCCAGTACGATGTGTATGCGGACGGCTACGAATGGTTGTGCCATTCGGTCTCCCCGCGGCCGCTCGCGACCGC
>JBGAJT010000221.1:291-6079 GCA_044224785.1 Candidatus Nanopelagicales bacterium
CGTTTCGCGTCACGATCGGCGGTCCGGATTGCGCCAAGCCATACTCCGCTTCGGTGCTCAACGTCTCGGCCATGAGCTTCGGGGCGCTCAGTGCGAACGCCATTCGCGCGCTCAATGGCGGAGCGAGGCAAGGCGGGTTCGCGCATGACACCGGCGAAGGCGGAGTCAGCCGGTATCACCGCGAGATGGGCGGCGATCTCATCTGGGAGATCGGCTCGGGCTATTTCGGTTGCCGCCGGCAGGACGGGACGTTCTGCCCCGATCGTTTCGCCAAGGTGGCGGCCGAAGACCAGATCAAGATGATCGAGGTCAAGCTGAGCCAGGGCGCCAAGCCCGGCCACGGCGGCGTATTGCCGGCGCCGAAGGTCAGCGCCGAAATCGCTGCGGCGCGCGGCGTGCCGATGGGGCAGGATTGTATTTCTCCGCCGCGGCATTCGGCCTTTTCGACGCCGGTCGAGTTCGTCCGCTTTCTGGCGGAACTGCGCCGGCTGTCCGGCGGCAAGCCGGTCGGCTTCAAGCTCTGCGTCGGCCACCGCTGGGAGTTCCTCGCGATTTGCAAGGCCATGCTGGACACGGACATCTATCCGGACTTCATCGTGGTCGACGGCAAGGAGGGCGGCACCGGCGCGGCTCCCCTCGAATTTCTCGATCACCTCGGCATGCCGCTGCGGGAGGGGCTGAGCTTCGTGCACAACGCCTTGGTCGGCGCCGGCATGCGCGACCGCATCAAGATCGGGGCGAGCGGCAAGATCGTTTCCGGCTTCGATATCGCGCGGGCGATGGCGCTCGGGGTCGTGCTCGTGCTCACGGCGGTGTTCGTCGCCCAGCGGATCGGGAAGTCGCCGCGGGTGCCGGGCGACTCGCGCGACGCGTCCCGGATCCCGGCGATCGCCGGCTACCAGGTGAACGGCGGCCCGCATGGGCGGGCGATGGAGGCCGGCGGGCCGTGGGGCTTCGCGTGCGCACCGGTCCTGTTCCGGCTCGATGCGTCGACCCCTCCCGCGGTGGTGGCGCAGTTCTCTGGTGTCGTGTCCGCGGCGTCCGAGCAGGGCCTCAACATGGCCGCCGTCATCGACGGGGCCGAGCCGCCGTCCGGCACCCTCGCCGGTGACCCGAGCTCGTGGATCGTCGTGCCGGTGGCCTACTCGCTCGCGGCGGCGCCGGCGAACGAGGAGGGTCGGCCGATGACGCTCGGTGGCGAGTACGGCGGACGGCTGACGCCGGACGGGCGCTGGGAGGACTACACCTCCTGGACGCTCGTGCTCTACGGCCGCACCATGGCCGACGATCCCCTGCTTCAGCGCAAGGCGGCCCGGGTGGCCGTGGCACGGGTCACCGGGCTGGCGGGGTCGCTGTCACCGTCGTCCGGCATCACTCGCGGGATGCGCTCGGAGGTGGACGCGTTCACCCCGGCGGACCTCGCTGCGATGCACGCGATGGCGGGCTGCCCCGTTCCACCGACCCGCTGACGGGCACCACGCCGACGGCGCAGGGGCTGCGCGTCACGGGGTTCGGCGTAGGGTCGCCGTCGTGAGCAACCACCCGCCTGCTGCCGACCTTGCCGCCCGCCTCGAGCGGGCCGAGCTGGCCGCGCGCGCGACCGAGGTCGACGCGCTCCTGATCACCCCCGGTCCCGACCTGCGCTACCTCGTCGGCTACGACGCGATCCCGCTCGAGCGGCTGACCTGCCTCGTCGTGCCGTCGCACGGCGACCCGCGCATCGTCGTACCGGCGCTGGAGAAGGCGGCGGCGCTGGCCAGCCCCATCGGGGAGCTGGGGATCGACGTCCTCACGTGGGGCGAGACCGACGACCCGTACGCGCTCGTGGCGTCGCTGCTGCCGGAGCACTCGCGGGTGGCGCTCGACAACCACATGTGGGCGGAGAAGGTGCTTCGCCTGCGCTCGGCGATGCCGTCGAGCGAGCAGCTGCTCGCCGGGACCGTGCTGCGCGAGCTGCGCATCCGCAAGTCGCCGGACGAGGTGGAGGCCCTGCGCCGCGCAGGTGCTGCCATCGACCGCGTGCACGCGCAGGTGCCGCAGTGGCTGCGTGCCGGGCGGACCGAGCGCGAGGTGGGCAAGGACATCGCCGACGCGATCATCGCCGAGGGCCATGTGACGGTCGACTTCGTCATCGTCGGGAGCGGGCCGAACGGTGCGAGCCCGCACCACGAGCTGAGCGACCGCGTGATCGAGGCCGGCGACCCCGTCGTCGTCGACATCGGCGGCACGATGCCCGACGGCTACTGCTCCGACGAGACGCGGATGTACTCGGTCGGGGAGCCGCCGGCGGAGTTCGCGGAGTACTACGCCGTCCTGCTCGCGGCGCAGGAGGCCGCGTGCGCCTATGTGCGTCCCGGCGTCAGCTGCGAGTCGGTCGACGCCGCGGCGCGCCAGGTGATCGCCGACGCCGGCTACGGCGACCACTTCATCCACCGCACCGGTCACGGCATCGGCCTGGAGACGCACGAGGAGCCCTACATCGTGAGCGGCAACACCGAGCTCCTCGAGCCGGGCATGGCGTTCTCGATCGAGCCCGGCATCTACCTGCCGGGTCGGCACGGCGCGCGCATCGAGGACATCGTCGTCTGCGGCGAGACAGCGGGGGAGCGGGTCAACCTGCGTCCTCGCGAGCTGGTGGTCCTCTGATGGCGCTCTCGGTGCAGCCCGCGGACCGGATGCTCCCCAGCGACGAGGCGGTGTCGCTGCTCGAGCTCGTGCGCGAGATCTGCGACGCCGAGCTCGCGCCGAAGGTGGCGACGTACGAGAGCGAAGGGCGGTTCTTCCGTGACGAGCTGAAGGTGCTCGGACGCGCGGGGCTGCTGTCGCTGCCGTACCCCGAGTCGGCCGGCGGTGGCGGGCAGCCGTACGAGGTCTACCTCCAGGCGCTGGAGGAGATCGCGGGCTGCTGGCTCTCGATGGGCGTGTCGATGTCGGTGCACTCGCTGGCCTGCTTCCCTGTCGCAGAGTTCGGCACCGACGAGCAGCGCACCCGCTGGCTGCCGGACATGCTCGGCGGCGAGCTGCTCGGCGCGTACTGCCTGTCGGAGCCGCAGTCGGGGTCCGACGCCGCGGCGCTGCAGACCCGCGCGGTGCACGACGGCGACGTCTACGTCGTCACCGGCACGAAGGCGTGGATCACCCACGGCGGCGTCGCCGACTTCTACAACCTCATGGTCCGCACGTCCGACGACGGCGCCCGCGGCATCTCCTGCCTGCTGGCCGACGCGTCGACCACCGGGCTGTCGAGCGCCCCGCCGGAGCGCAAGATGGGCGCGAAGGCGTCGCGCACGGCGCAGGTGCTGCTCGACGGCGCGCGCATCTCCGCGGACCGGCTCATCGGCGCGGAGGGGCAGGGGTTCAAGATCGCGCTCGCGGCACTGGACGCCGGTCGTCTCGGGATCGCGGCCTGCGCCGTCGGTCTCGCGCAGGCGGCGCTCGACGCGGCAACGGCGTATGCCAAGGAGCGACGCCAGTTCGGCCGGCCGATCGGCGAGTTCCAGGGGTTGTCGTTCCTGCTCGCCGACATGGCCACGGCGGTGTCGGCAGCGCGCGCGCTCTACCTGGAGGCGGCGCGGCGCAAGGACCGCGGGATGCCCTTCGGGGTGGAGGCGGCGAAGGCCAAGCTGTTCGCGACCGACGCCGCGATGCGCGTGACGACCGACGCCGTCCAGGTGCTCGGCGGGTACGGCTACGTCGAGGACTTCCCGGTCGAGCGCTACATGCGCGAGGCGAAGGTGCTCCAGATCGTCGAGGGCACCAACCAGGTCCAGCGCATGGTCATCGGCCGAGCCCTCACCTCCTGACCCGCCCCCGCCCCGATCGCCGCGGCGCGTGCGGGTGGTCGACGTCGAGCGCGACCGTACGGACATCGCGTCGGCGCTCGCCTCCTGCCCCGCGGCTGCTCTGCGCGCCGTGACGCATGCGGGTGGTGGAGCGTCGAGGGCGACGACCGTGCGGACATCGCGTCGCCGCTCGCTTCCTGACCCGCGGCTGCTCTGCGCGCCGTGACGCGTGCGGGTGGTAGAGCGTCGAGGGTGACGACCGTACGGACATCGCGTCACCGCTCGCTTCCTGCCCCGCCGTACGGCGAGCAGCTCTCGGCGCCTGGCCGCGGCACGGGGCCGCGATCGGCACCGGGTGCGGCGTGCTGCACCCCCACAGGTCGCGGCTCCCGGGCGTCCGGGGAGGGGCGGACGATAGGTTGTCCGGTGACCGGCCGCGCCGGAGAGGGGATGTGCTGCCGTGGAGGATCTCGACCGCGCGATCGTCCGGCTGCTCGCCGCCGACGGCCGGATGTCCTACACCGACCTGGGCAAGGCGACCGGGCTGTCGACGTCCGCCGTGCACCAACGGGTGCGCCGGCTCGAGCAGCGCGGCGTCATCAAGGGCTACACGATCGCCGTCGACCACGACGCCCTCGGCCTGCCGCTCACCGCGCTGATCTCCATCAAGCCCATCGACCCGGCCGCCCCCGACGACGCCCCCGCGCGCCTTGAGTCCATCGCCGCGATCGAGGCCTGCTACTCCGTGGCCGGCGAGGAGTCCTACGTCCTCAAGGCCCGGGTCGCGAGCCCTGCCGACCTCGAGCACCTCCTCGCCGAGATCCGCGCCGCCGCCAACGTCTCCACCCGCACCAGCGTCGTCCTCAGCACCCCCTACGAGAACCGCCCCCCCGCCGTCTGACCCAGTGTCTGGTGCGGCGCGGGGCGCCCGCGTGGAGCCGGAATGCCATCGCATTTCCGGGAATGCAGTGGCATTCACGGTCTCGACGTCGGTGGACCCGTCCACCTCGGTGTGTCGTCCACAGCGTTCGGCGCACCGGACCGCAAGCGCGGCCTGCTTCGGCCACCGTACGTCGATGGATCCAAGCGAACGGGCGCTTAGCGGCCTCACCTCGGAGCAGCGGCAGCTGCTCACCGGCCTGAGCAGGTCTCAGGACGCGGTGGTCACCAGGCGACAGCTGGCGGATGTCGGCGTCCATCGGGCACTGGTTCGACAGCGCTTCGCCGCACGTGTGTGGCGGCCGCTCGGCACCCGCCTGGTCCTCCTCACCGCAGAGGGGCCCTCGCGTCGAATGCTGCTGCGCGGGGCAGCGCTCGCTGCGGCTCCGCGCGGCGTACTTGCAGGACGGTCGGGGCTGGAGCTGCGCGGGCTCGATTCCCCGGCCCACGAGCCGGTCCACGTGCAGGTGCCGGCCGGTCGACGGGTGACCGCTTTCGTCGGCGTAGTCGTGCACTCCACGTACTTCCTGCAACCCGACGATCTCGTGGAGCTGGACGGCATCCAGACGACGACGGCTGCCAGGGCTACGGTCGATGCGGCGCGCTGGGAGGGGTCGCCACGAGCTGCGGCAGGCATCGTCCTGGCGTCGCTCCAGCAACGACTGTGCTCGGTCGAGGAGATCGAGACGGCCATCGCCCGATTCGAGAAGTTCCAGCAGTCCGCTGCGGTTCGTCAGGCACTGCTGGACGCGCTCGACGGGGCGGACTCCGTGGGAGAGGTAGACGTCTCCGACCTCGTGGTACGAGCTGGGCTGCCCCGCCCGGAACGTCAGTTCGTCCTCGAGACCCCGGAGGGACCGCGACCCTACGACCTTGCCGTGGAACTGCCCGACGGGACCCTGCTCCTCATCGAAGTCGACGGTCCTCGCCATCGCGAGGAGAGGGTTCAACGCAACGACCGCCTCAAGGACCGGGCTGCCGCCGCAGCGGGGCATCTCCTGATCCGAATCGACCCCTACGAGGCGTGGCGGGACCCGTGGACCGTGCTGGCCATGCTCCGTACGATC
>JBGAJT010000222.1:0-6055 GCA_044224785.1 Candidatus Nanopelagicales bacterium
CAGGAGCGGCGCGCCGGGTGACTTTGGTGGCGCCCCCCCCCCACGCCACGACGGGCAGCGCGATCCCCCTGTAGTTGGGGTTGACCTTCATGCCCCAGGGGTCGGCAGCTCCGTCCAGCCACGCCCGCGCGTCGGGGTCGGCGGTGATGTACGACGTCAGCGCACGGACGACGTCGGAATCCGAGGAGACCGAGAACAGCGTCGACGCGGAGATGGTGTCGTAGCCGTTGACGTAGTCCATGGCGCCCGGGTTGAGCGCCCGGAACTCCGGGTCCTGGACGATGTCGGTCGGGTTGTTCTCCAGCGGGTTCGTCGTCGCGCCCGACGAGTCCTTCACGGCATAGGACTGCCTCAAGGTCGCCGTCGCCGGGTAGGACATGGTCATCAGCTTCGCGAGCAGGCGCGGGGTGAGCCGCAGCGTCGTGACCTCGCGCCCCTGCGCGTCGTCGAGCCGGTAGGCGATCGCGAACGCTGTGAGGGCCAGGGGCGCCTGCACCACCGGCTTGTCGTACGCCGTCTCCGGGGGGCTGGCGACGAGGGCTGCCTCGATGCTCCCCGACACCAGGAGGTTGCGGGACCCGGGCTCGGAGAACTGCACATGCTGGAACCGGAACTTGGTCGCGTCGAGGCAGAAGGCGGGCGCCCACTGCTGCGTCGCCTGCTGCATGAGCTGGCTGCCGTACAGGTAGGACGGCTTGGACGAGGTGACGAGGTCGCAGACGTTTGCTGCGGGGGCGAACGACAACGGGAAGGACAGGTGGTTGCGCCAGTTGGAGGCGGCGTACCACAGCTCGCCCGACACCGCGGTCTGCTGGACGCCGGAGCCGTCACCGAGCTCGCCCGCCTGGTAGTGACCCGTCGCCCGGCACTCGCGGTCGGCTCGCACGGCGAACGCGGCGGGGGTCCGGTCGTCCACCGGGAGCAGCGTCCCGCCCGCGTCGCACGACACTCCGATGATCGGGACGACGACGATCGAGCAGGCCACCTTGTCGCTGCAGCCCAGGGACGCGTTCGACTCGACCGTGTTGATGATGAAGCTCGCCGAGCCCGTCCCGTCGGTGCCCGTGGCGCCGTACGTCGTGTTGCTCGGCTGGAACGACGTCGAGACGTTGACAGCCTCCGGCGGCATGCCGGCGCACCCCTTCGGACCGCCGCCGAAGTCGGTGCCGTCAGCAGCCACGAAGTGCAGCCAGTACTGCAGCCCGGCGTCGTTGCCCGCGCACGACGCAGGCAGGGGGTTCGGGACACCGACCTTGAGACCCCGGGCCGCGGGCTCGGCGAAGCGGTCGACGCGGATCGGGGGGAACGGGTTGATCTCGCTGCTCTGGCTGCGTTCGCCGGTGCTCTGCGTCCAGCAGGTCTCCGGCCGGATCCTCTGCGCAACAGGCACGCTGGTGGAGTCCACGCCCCGGCACTGCATGATGACGACCGGGTACTCCTCCTGCGCCGCCTTGATCGCGGTCTGGTCGTTGTAGATGCCGCCCGTCGGGTGCGCACCCGTCCAGGTGACGCTGACGGCCTGACGGTCGCGCAGGTCGGTCGTCTGGTGGACGGTGACCGAGACGTCGCGGCTGTCGATCGCGACGTCGGCCCCCGTCGTCGGGTCGAGGTGGACCCGCGTGGTGGTCACCGACCGCGTCAGCGCCGCCGCGGCCGCCGACGACGTACCGGCCGACGCCTCCCCTCCGCCGGTCAGCGGCACCAGAAGACCGGTGACGGCGAGGAGGGAGACGCTCAGCACAGCCAGGCCCGCGGAGCGCCGCTGCCCCGTACGCGCATGCGCCGCGACGCGCCCGGCCGAGGACGTGGAGTGCCGTCCCTGCATCATCCGTCGACCCTGCGTCGCCGGATCCACAGGAAGTAGACAGCAGGCGGGATCGCCAGCAGCGCCACGATCTCCAGCGCGACCACGGGCGCCATTGCGCTCGCGACGTCGGTGGCGCGGTACGCCGCCACCTCGGTCACCGTGCCGGTGACCTCCTCACCGCCGCCGGTGCCCCCGGTCCCGCCGCTGTCGTCCACCTGCCCGGTGTCGGGGTTGACCGTTCCCCCCGTGCCGCCCGTGCCGCCGGTTCCCCCGGTCCCGCCCGTGCCTCCGGTCCCACCGCTTGTGCCGCCGGTTCCCCCGGTCCCGCCCGTGCCTCCGGTCCCACCGCTTGTGCCGCCCGTGCCCCCGGTCCCGCCGTTCTTGGTGCCGGTGCCGCTCGTGCCCGTGCTGCCGTTGCCGGTGCAGGGACCCGTACCGGCGGCGTCGCACGCGGGCGGGTTCGGCGCGATCTGAGCGAGCCGGTTCACCTTCGGCTGGCCGGCGACGAACGTCGGGTTGTTGCACGTCGTCACGTTGCGCTTGGTGAGGTCGACGTTCCCATCGGCGGTCTTCAGCTTCGCGGTCTGGTTGAACGACGCCTGCACCAGGTTGATAGGCAGCGGCGAGTAGCCGATCGGCCCCATCTCCGCCTGCCCCTGGCAGATCGAGTAGTAGAGATAGTCGGCCAGGGTCTGCCGCTTCGCCGTGGTCATGCGCGGGTCGGTCGACGACGTCGGGATCAGCATGTAGGAGTACGACGACATCGGGTACGTGCGCTTGTCGCCGTACTTGTAGACGTTGTCGAGGTCCTGGAGCAGGTACTGCGGCGAGGTCGTGACGTCGGATGCCGACGGGCCTGGCTGGCAGTAGACGTTGCCCGAGCTCGGCTTGACCTCGATGCCGCAGATGCGCGCCTGGGTCAGCGCCACCGCCACGTTGTACTGGGTCGGCAAGGTGTAGAAGCCGGCCGCGTTCCGCAGCTTGACGACCGGGTAGTTCTTCGCGAGCGCGTACGAGTACTCGTCGTACCCGATGGCGCCGTTGGCAGCCTTCGAGGTGATGAAGTTGATGACGCCGTCGGAGCCGTTCTGCGCGATCTGCTGCCCCTTGCGCGGGTAGTACTCGGTCGCGCCGGACTGGCCGAAGTACGGTCGCCAGATCCCCGCGTACTGCTTGTCCAGGTAGCGGGTGAACTGCGCGGTGGACCCGGAGCCCTCGGAGTGGACGACCACGATGATCGGGATGTTCGGGAACGCCTTCCCGTTCATGTCCTTGGTGATCTGCGCGTCGTTCCAGTTGGTGATCTGGTTGGTGAAGATCCGCGCCAGGGTGTCACCCGACAGCCGGAGGTTGCGCACGAGCTTGCCGGCGACCTTGAGCTGGTAGGGGAACGACGTCCCGCCCGCGACGATCGGCAGGTAGGCGAACTTGCGGCAGGACGCGCCGCTCGGAGCGTCCTGGGGGTTCTGGCAGTTCGAGTCGGCGTCTCCGGTGACCTTGTCGACGCCCTGGTACCCGATGTCGGAGACGGCGAAGTCGGTGGTCCTGTTGGTGAAGTCCTTGCGGCCCTGCGCCGAGCCGGTCGAGGTGAACACGACCTGCAGGCCGCTCTGCGTGACGTCGGCGACCCACTGGTTCACGGCGTTGGCCGACCAGCTCGAGCCCGACCCGGTGATCTGCGCGTGCGCGGCCATCGGGGTGAGGACGCCCCGCGTCGTCGCGGGAACGCCCTGGGCGGGCGACAGCGTCGACGCGGCCACGCACAGGGACACGGCGACGACACCGAGGGCCGCGAGTCGGCGGGCGGTGCGCATGGGCTTCCTCTTGACGGGGTGTGCAGGTTCGGTCGTCCGTGAGCGTGTCACCGCTTACCGACCTTCTCGCGTGCGAGGAACCGCGTGATCATGAACAGGATGAGAACGAGGATCATCAGGACGGCGGCTGCGCCGAAGCCGCGCGCGATGAACTCCGGCTCGCCGGACCGCACCGCGGAGAAGACGAACAGCGGCAACGAGTTCATCGGCTGCTCGAGGGCGCTCGGGTCGCCGACCGGCGAGTAGGTCAGGTACGTCGACGCACCGGACGTGAGCAGCACCGGCGAGGTCTCGCCGACGCCGCGAGCGATGCCGAGGATGAGGGCGGTGGCCAGCCCCGGGCGGACCGTCGGGAGCACGACCTGCCTCACCGTCTGCCACTTGGACGATCCCAGCGCCAGGCTCGCTTCGCGCAATCCTCCGGGCATCGTGCGCAGGACGACGTCGGCGGAGCGGGCGATGATCGGGAGCATCATCACGCTGATGGCGAGAGCGGCTGCGATGCCGGTGCGCGGGAACCCGAGGACCACGATGACGACGGTGTAGATGAACAGGCCGGCGACCACCGACGGCAGCGCCGTCATGGCTTCGACGATCGTGCGCACGGGTCGCGCGAAGCGCCCGCCCACCTCGTTCATGTAGACGGCGGCGCCGATGCCGAGCGGCAGCGTGATCGCCACCGCGATGCCCACCTCGATCACCGAGCCGACGATCGCGTGCAGGATGCCGCCCTTGTCCAGCGTGTCGGTGGGGCGCACACCCGCCATGTCGGTGGTGAAGAAGTTGGCGTTGAGCAGCGCCTCGATGCCGCGCTCGGCCGTGAAGAACACCGCCGTGGCCAGCGCGCCGAAGACGATCAGGGCGCCGGTCGACACGATCGCCGACGCGACCCGGTCCTTCACGACCTGGCTCGGGTTGCCCATCGCCGAGACGCCGGCGTACATCGCGATGAAGGCGAACCACCAGAGGATGACGAAGCCGACCCGGCCGGAGAACGGCAGGATCTGGTAGTACATCACCCACATCAGCGCGAACGAGCCGGCGAGGGAGCCCCAGAACGAGGCGCGGTCGTCGGTCGTCCTGGTCGCGATGTCGCGGGGCGCCTCGCGGAGCGCGGAACGGGTGCGCACGGGCTCCGTGCCCTCGCGGCCGGCGTTGAACGCGGCCGACGTCTGGGCGCCTACCTGGATCTTCGCGACGCGGGTGGTCACCGGCGCTGCGGCGAGGTGCGACTCGGGAGGGTGCCCGTCGGTGACGTCGACGACCTGCTCGCCCGGGACCGGGAGGTCGACGGGGCTGTCGCCGAGGCGTTCGTCGGTCGTGGTCATCGTCGCCTCAGTCGGTCTGGGCGCCGCTGCGCGAGCGGGCCACGATCATGGCGGCGAGCGTGTTGATCACCAGCGTGATGATGAACAGCACGAAGCCGGCGGTGAGCAGGGCTGAGAGCTGCGCCGAGGTCGCCTCGCCGAATCGGCCCGCGATGAGCGCGGACACGCTCTCGGATCCGACCTCGAGCGGTCGGAACTTGATGTCGAACGCCGGCGAGATGATGAGGACGACGGCGATGGTCTCGCCGAGCGCGCGGCCGAGCGCCAGCATCGTCCCGCCGATGATGCCGCCGCGACCGAAGGGCAGGACGACCGTCCGGACCATGCCCCACTTCGTCGCACCGAGGCCGAGCGCCGCCTCGCGCTCGCCGATCGGCGCGGTCGAGAACACCTGCCGCATGATCGCGGCCGCCATCGGCAGCACCATCATCGCGACGGCGATCCCGGCGATGAACGCGGACGCGGCGTAGCGCGACTGCGCCCAGGACGCGGCCTCGGGGTCGGTGTCGACCTGGAGGAAGGGAAGGAACCCTAGGTGGGTGTGCATCCAGTGCGAGACGTGGATCGCCTTGGGCTGGATGAGGAAGAAGCCCCACAGCCCCCAGATGATCGAGGGCACGGCGGCCATCAGGTCGACGAGCGAGACCAGGAAGCCCTTGATGCGTGCCGGCGCGTACTCGCTGATGTAGACAGCCGTCGTGAACGCCAGCGGGAACGCGATCGTCAGGGCGACGAGCGCGATCGTGAACGTGCCGAGCAGGACGGCGGAGATCCCGATGACGTCCTTCTCCGGCTGCCACTGGTTCTCGGTGAAGAAGCCCCAGCCGTAGCGCTGGAACGTCGGGATCGATTGCCAACCGAGGAAGACGCCGATAGCCCCCATGATCGCGAGCACCGACAGCCCGATGCCCAGGGCCGACAGGTGGAAGACCTTGTCCACGCGCGGCAGCGCCGGATCGATGCTGCGCGGCACATCCTCGACGAGCCCGGCGTCGTCGACGACGGGCCTGTGGTCCCTTGGCACCCGCCGAGGACATTGGCACAGACGACGAACCACTCGTCGGTGTCGATCGCTCGCCCGGGGCCGACCAGGCCGTCCCACCAGC
>JBGAJT010000223.1:0-6045 GCA_044224785.1 Candidatus Nanopelagicales bacterium
GGTCCCGGCACCACCACGTAGGCTGGTGCCGTGACGATCGCCGACCTCGCCCGCCCGCAGGTGCGGCTGCTGGGCTTCGGCGCCGAGGCGGTGCCCTACCAGGACGCGTGGGACCTCCAGCGCGAGGTGCACGCCGGCGTCGTCGACGGCTCGCTGCCCGACACCGTGCTCCTCCTCGAGCACCCGCCGACCTACACCGCCGGCAAGCGCACGCGTCCCGAGGACCGGCCGGTCGACGGCACCCCGGTGGTCGACGTCGACCGCGGCGGGCGGATCACCTGGCACGGACCGGGCCAGCTCGTCGGCTACCCCATCGTCCGGCTCGCGGAGCCCATCGACGTCGTCGAGCACGTACGCCAGCTCGAGGCGCTGCTCATGGACGTCTGCGCCGAGTTCGGCCTCGAGACGATGCGCGTCGACGACCGCACCGGCGTGTGGCTGCGCGCCGACGCACCGCTGGAGGGCACCCGCCCCGAGCGCAAGGTCGCGGCGATCGGCGTCCGCGTCTCGCGCGGCGTCACCATGCACGGCTTCGCGCTGAACTGCGACTGCGACCTCACCTGGTACGACCGGATCGTCCCCTGCGGCATCGCCGACGCCGGAGTCACGTCGCTCTCGGCCGAGCTCGGCCGCGACATCTCCGTCCTCGACGTCCTGCCGATGGTGCAGGAGCGTCTCGTCGACGGGCTCGACCGCTGGAGCACCCGATGACCGACGTCGTGTCCACCTCCTCCGACGGCCGTCGGATGCTGCGCATCGAGGCGCGCAACGCCGAGGTGCCCATCGAGCGCAAGCCGGAGTGGATCAAGACCCGCCTCAAGACCGGTCCGGAGTACTCGCGCATCGACTCGCTGGTGAAGGGCGAGGGCCTGCACACGGTGTGCCAGGAGGCCGGCTGCCCCAACATCTACGAGTGCTGGGAGGACGCCGAGGCGACCTTCCTCATCGGCGGGTCGCAGTGCTCGCGCCGGTGCGACTTCTGCCAGATCGACACCGGCCGCCCGGACCCGCTCGACCGCGACGAGCCTCGCCGGGTCGCGGAGTCGGTGCGCACGATGGGGCTGCGCTACGCGACGGTCACCGGGGTCGCGCGCGACGACCTCGAGGACGAGGGCGCCTGGCTCTACGCCGAGACCGTGCGCCAGATCCACGAGCTGAACCCGGGCACCGGCGTCGAGGTGCTGATCCCCGACTTCTCCGCGAACCCCGAGCTGCTCGCCCAGGTGTTCGCGGCCGCGCCCGAGGTCCTCGCGCACAACCTCGAGACGGTGCCGCGGATCTTCAAGCGGATCCGTCCCGGGTTCCGCTACGAGCGCTCCCTCGACGTCCTCACCCAGGCCCGCGACGCCGGGCTGGTCACCAAGTCGAACCTGATCCTGGGCATGGGCGAGGAGATCGACGAGGTCGTTGCCGCCATGCACGACCTGCACGAGGCCGGCTGCGACCTGCTCACCATCACCCAGTACCTGCGCCCCTCGGCCAAGCACCACCCGGTCACCCGCTGGGTCAAGCCCGAGGAGTTCGTGGCCCTCGCCGAGGAGGCGACCCGGATCGGCTTCGCCGGGGTCATGTCCGGGCCGCTCGTGCGCTCGTCGTACCGGGCCGGGCGCCTGCACCAGCAGGCCCTCGAGGCCCGGGCCGCGGGCACCGGCACCGCCGCGATCGTGACCGGCGGCGCGGGATCCTGACCCCCTCGGGGCCCGGGTACGCTGGGGCCCTCGACACCCGGCATCGGAGCACCCACCCGTGAGCAACAACGCGCCAGCACCGGCACGCGGCCGGATCGCGCAGATCCGCGAGACCTACAAGCTGACCCGCCGCGCCGACCCGGCCATCCCCTGGATCCTGCTCGGGATCTTCGTTGGCGTCCTCGCGATCTTCGTGGTGCTCGGCCTGCTGCTCAAGCAGTCGCTGTTCTTCTGGGTCTTCATCGGGATCATGTTCGCGATCCTGGCCGTCACCTTCGTGTTCGGCCGCCGCGCCGAGAAGGCCGCCTACGCCCAGGTCGAGGGCCAGCCCGGCGCCGCCGCCTCGGTGCTCAACGCGCTGCGCAGCGGCTGGTACACGACCCCTGCGGTCGCCGTCACCAAGAACCAGGACTTCGTCCACCGCGTCATCGGCCGCCCCGGCGTCGTGCTCGTGTCCGAGGCCCCGCCGTCGCGCGCCGTGCAGCTGCTCGCCAACGAGAAGAAGCGCACCGCCCGGTTCGTCGGCGAGACGCCGATCTACGAGATCCAGGCCGGCGACGGCGAGGGTCAGGTGCCGCTGCGCAAGCTGCAGGGCGCCGTCATGAAGCTGCCGCGCAACCTCAAGCCGGCCGAGGTCAGCGCGCTGCGCAAGCGCCTCGACGCCCTCACCGCCACGCCGCTCCCGATCCCGAAGGGCCCGCTCCCCAAGGGCACGAAGATCCCCCGCGGCTGAACCGTTGATATGTGCTGAGGCGCCGGTATACCGGCGCGTGGACACATCTCGACGGACGTCGTCGTGACGCCGCTGCCGCGGATCGGGGCGCCGGCGACCCGCGCGCTCGCCGCGATCGGCGTCACGACCCTCGACGACGTCGCGGGCCGCAGCGCCGACGACCTGCTGGCCCTGCACGGCTTCGGCCCGCGCGCCGTCCGCCTCCTCACCGAGCCGCTCGCCGACGCCGGCCTCGCGCCGTTGTCCTGAACCGCGGGCGCGGCGTACGACGAGTTGCTTGACTCTCGGGTCGGTGGAGACCTCAACCTCGAGCCATGGGAGGCACGACGGTGGCCCGCGCGGACGACCTGCTCAGCATCGGTGAGCTGGCACGTCTGTCGGGCCTGTCCATCGGCGCGCTGCGCCACTACGACGCCGTCGGGATCCTCGTGCCCGCGCACGTGGACCCCGCGACGTCGTACCGCCGCTACCGCCGCGCGCAGGTCGAGACCGCGCGCGAGGTGGGGATGCTCCGCGACCTCGAGCTGCCGCTCGAGGAGATCCGGGAGCTGATGGCGGCGGACGACGCACGCGTACGACGCGAGGTGCTCGTGCGCCATCGCGACCGGACGACCGCCCGTGCCACCCGGCTGCACCGCGTCATCCACCAGCTCGGCCACCTCATCGACCCGAGCCTCACGCACGAGGAGCACGACATGACCGCGACCACCACCGCCGACCTCGACCCGCAGACCCAGCGCTCCCTGGCCTCGGCGCTGTTCAACCGCGTCTGGGAGCTGCTCGAGAGGACCGACCGCACCTCCGACGACGACCAGGAGCTGGTCAACGCCGCGCACGCCAGCCGCTACCACTGGACCGGCATCGGCGGCGCGAAGGAGAAGGCCATCGGCGACTGGCAGGTCAGCCGCGTGTACTCGGTGCTCGGCCGCAGCGAGCCTGCCGTGCACCACGCCCGCCTGTGCCTGTCTGCGGCGACCCAGGTCGAGGGCGAGGAGTGGCTGCTGGCCTCGGCGTACGAGGGACTGGCCCGCGCCTACGCCGTCGCCGGCGACACCCATGCGGCGGTCGAGTGGAAGGCCAAGGCGGTCGCGCGCCTCGCCGAGGTCGACGACGCCGACGACCGCGAGATCGTCCAGAACGACATCGAGACCCTGCCGGTCTGATCGGCCTCCTGCGGGACGCGGCCCGTGCCGTGTCCCGCAGCGTCAGCGCTTGACGAGGACGGTGCCGACGGAGCGGTCGTGCAGGCCGCGGGAGTCCTTGTCCCAGATGAGCGGCGGGACCAGCAGGCAGATCTGCGCGCTGCGAGCGAGAGCGCGCAGGAAGCCGACGCGTCCGCCGTCGAGGCGCACCACCGCGAGCCCGAGCACGCGGTGCCCGAACGACGCCCCGGCGATCCAGGTGAACAGGGTGAGCTCGGCGAGGAAGAAGCCCATCGTGGCCAGGCTCGACTCGGGGGTGCCGTAGTCCAGGTGCGGCAGGAACAGCCGGACGAGCAGCAGGCACGCGAGCCAGTCGACCGCGAGGGCGACCACGCGGCGACCCCACCCGGCGATCGACCCCGGGCCGTCCATCGGGAGGCCGAGGCGCTGCCCCGGGAAGTCCTGCGTGGGCGGCAGGTTCGAGCCCGGGCCGGACAGCCACGAGCCGAGGTCCTCGCGGGTGAGGCGCGGTCGCTGCGCCTCGGGCGGTTCGCTCGGCTCGGTCACAGGTCCAGGCTAGGCGAGACCCGCTGCGCAGCAGGCCGGGGACCCCATCCGTCCCACCTGTCACACCGCCGCACCCCGGCGTCACATGCAGAAACACACGCGAAACAATCGGGACACCGCCGGGAAACCCCGGCGTCCTAGGTTCCCATCAGCACCGCGACGGACCCGCCGCGGGACACGCGAGGCGATGCCACGGCCAGGGCCGGGAGCAGCGCGAGGAGGATGGATGTTCACGAGCGCGGAGGAAGTTCTCCGGTTCATCCAGGAGGAGGACGTCAAGTTCATCGACGTCCGCTTCTGCGACCTGCCCGGCGTCATGCAGCACTTCAACGTGCCGGCCGCGCACGTCGACGAGGCGCTGTTCACCGAGGGCCAGATGTTCGACGGTTCGTCCATCCGTGGCTTCCAGGCGATCCACGAGTCGGACATGAAGATCATCCCCGACGTCACGACCGCGTTCCTCGACCCGTACCGCGCCGAGAAGACGCTCGTCATCAACTTCTCGATCCGCGACCCGTTCACCAACGAGCCGTACTCGCGCGACCCGCGCCAGATCGCGGCGAAGGCCGAGGCCTACCTCGCGACGACCGGCATCGCCGACACCGCGTTCTTCGCACCCGAGGCGGAGTTCTACATCTTCGACGACGTGCGCTTCAAGACGTCGCAGAACGAGGGCTACTACCACATCGACTCCATCGAGGGCGCGTGGAACACCGGCCGCGCCGAGGAGGGTGGCAACCGCGGGTACAAGCCGCGCTACAAGGGCGGCTACTTCCCGGTCGCTCCCGTCGACCACCTCGGCGACCTGCGCGACAAGATGGTCCTCGACCTCGAGGAGGTCGGGCTCGAGGTCGAGCGCGCGCACCACGAGGTCGGCACCGCCGGTCAGCAGGAGATCAACTACCGCTTCGACACGCTGCTCAAGGCCGCCGACGACGTCATGAAGTTCAAGTACGTCATCAAGAACACCGCGTGGGCCGCGGGCAAGACCGTCACCTTCATGCCGAAGCCGCTCTTCGGCGACAACGGCTCGGGCATGCACGTGCACCAGTCGCTGTGGAAGGACGGCACGCCGCTGTTCTACGACGAGCTCGGCTACGGCGGTCTCTCCGACATGGCCCGCTGGTACATCGGCGGCCTGCTCAAGCACGCGCCGTCGCTGCTCGCCTTCACCAACCCGACGGTGAACAGCTACCACCGCCTGGTGCCGGGCTACGAGGCGCCGGTCAACCTGGTCTACAGCCAGCGCAACCGCTCGGCCTGCATCCGCATCCCGATCACCGGTGCGAACCCGAAGGCCAAGCGCATCGAGTTCCGCTGCCCCGACCCGTCGAGCAACCCCTACCTCGCGTTCTCGGCGATGCTCATGGCCGGCCTCGACGGCATCAAGAACAAGATCGAGCCGCCGCAGCCGGTCGACAAGGACCTCTACGAGCTCCCGCCGGACGAGGCCGCCTCGATCCCGCAGGTGCCCGCGTCCCTCGGCGAGGTCCTCGACGCGCTCGAGGCCGACCACGACTACCTGCTCGAGGGCGGCGTCTTCACGCCCGACCTCATCGAGACGTGGATCGCCTACAAGCGCAGCGCCGAGATCGACCCGATCCGCCTGCGCCCGCACCCGCACGAGTTCGAGCTCTACTACGACATCTGATCGGCCACGGCGCTCCGCGCCGTCACGCCCGACGTCGCAAGGCATCTGCCGAGCCGGATCCCCTCTGGGGGTCCGGCTCGGCTGTTTGCGCGCTCAGCGATCGCTGCCCTCTCGAGACGCCCCGGACGCACCGGCATGGACCCGCTCGCCTTCCGCCTGAAGAACGCCCAGGACGCAGGCGAAGTGACGCCGCAGGGCATGCACTTCAAGAGTTGCGGCCTGAAGGAATGCCTGACCACCGCCGCCGAGGCGAGCGGCTTCCTG
>JBGAJT010000224.1:0-6034 GCA_044224785.1 Candidatus Nanopelagicales bacterium
CGAGGCGCTCGGTCTCGACGCGCTCGGCCTCTTCGGCGGCGAGGCGCTCGGTCTCGACGCGCTCGGCCTCCTCGGCGGCGAGGCGCTCGGCCTCCTCGCGCTCCGCCTGCGCTGCCGCCTCCGCCTCGGCCTCGGCCTGCTCGGCGGCGAGCCGCTCGGACTCCTCCTGCCGGGCGGCCTCGTCCGCGGCGCGGGCCTCGCGCTCGGCCTCCAGGGAGACGACGTCGGCGAGCGCGGCGTCCTCGATCGAGGGCGACGGGCTGAAGGGCGAGCGGTAGGGCTCGTCGGTAGCGAGGTCCCAGGACCGGTGGCCGGTCGTGCGGCTCGGCAGACCCATGTCGGCCAGCGCCTCGGTCACGCGGGCGACCGACGTCGCGAGCTCGTCCTCGCTGGGCTCCTCGAGCCGCCACTCCTCGACCGGCGGGCCCTCCGGGCCGGCGCCGTACGCCTCGATGTCGACCAGTCCGGCGTCGAGCAGGCCGACGACGACCATGCCCGCCTCGTAGACGGTGAAGCCGCAGTCGTCGGCGAGGTCGGCGATCGTGCGCTGGCCGTCGACCTTGCACAGCAGCGCCCAGTCGTAGGGGCCGAGGACGACGTCGCTGGCGCCCGACGGCGACGACGAGAGCACGGGCACGGCGTCGGGGCCGCCGATGAAGGGGACGATCTCGTTCCAGCGGGCGTCGCGCTCGGAGGCCAGCGCGATGAGGTCGGTGACCTCGACGGGCGGGGCGACGTCCTGGCGGGTGCGCTTGCCGTTGCGGAAGCGGTGCTCGGCGACCCGCCAGTGCAGCAGGTCGGCGACCTGGTCGCGCAGCTGCTCGGTGACGAAGGCCTCGACCACGCTGCGGTCCACGAACCCGAGGTGCACCAGCAGCTCGCCGAGCCGCCAGCCCTGCAGCTCGGTGCGCTGGACCTCGAGGGCCTCGGCGAGGGCCTCGGGCGTCAGGGCGCCCGACGACATGAGGCGGACGCCGAGCAGCGGACGGCGGCCCGGGACGGAGACGGCGTAGACCTGGCCGTCGCGGAACCAGACCGAGGACTGCTCGCCGTCGACGTCGGTCACCGAGAGGGTGCCGGTGGCGCCCTGGGACGCCAGCTCGAGGAGGAGCCCGTCGACCGGGGTCGGGAAGCCGCTCTCAGGCACGCCTGACCTCCTCCCCGCACAGCATGTGTGGCGCCCGCACCGGACGCTGATTCACCCATCGGACGGATTCGGCCCGGGATTGAGTCCTGGGGCGTGCCGACCTCGTCCCACCGGCGTGTCGCGGCGACGAACCGGTCGGGAGGCCCGGCCGAGAGGCCCCGGCCCGGCAGGCGCGCGGCGGTCTCCGGGCGTGCCACGATGGGCGGCGTGGCAGCACCGACGCTCATCACCGTGGCCCCGACCGGGGCCGAGACGGCCAAGACGGACGCCCCCGCCCTCCCCGTGACCCTCGACGAGCTCGTCGGCACGGCCAAGGCCTGCCAGGCCGCCGGGGCCGGGCTCGTCCACGTCCACATCCGCGACGGCGAGGCGGCCCCGACCCTCGACGTCGGCCGTCTCACCGACACGGTGGCCGCCCTGCGGGAGGGCACCGACCTCGTCGTCCAGCTCTCGACCGGCGGCGCCGTCACCGACCCCTACGAGGCCCGGCTCGCCGTCCTCGACGCGCAGCCCGACTCCTGCTCGCTGACCTGCGGCACGGTGAACTTCGGCTCCGACGTCTTCCTGAACCCCTGGGACTTCATGGTCGAGCTCTACCGCAAGACCCAGGCGCTGGAGATCGTCCCCGAGTTCGAGCTCTTCGACGTCGGCCACGTGGCCGCGCTGAACCGGCTGCTGGACAAGGAGGGGCTGCCCTACGGCGGCCACGTCCACTGCGACCTCGTCCTCGGCGTCCCGGGCGGGGCGCCCGGCGACACGGCGACGGTCGTGACGATGGCCCGGATGCTGCCCGAGGGCGCG
This sequence comes from Candidatus Nanopelagicales bacterium, assembly GCA_044224785.1. GTDB lineage: Bacteria > Actinomycetota > Actinomycetes > S36-B12 > CAIYMF01 > Longivirga. The sequence continues at coordinate 1,949 of JBGAJT010000224.1, forward strand.
TCCTGGTCGGCCACCGGCGTCGGCCGCTCGACCCTGCCGGTCGCCCTCGCCGCGCTGTCCGCGGGAGGCCACCTGCGGGTCGGCATGGAGGACACCCTGACGTTCTCGCCGGGCCGTCCGGTGCGGGACAACGCCGAGCTGGTGGAGCGGGCCGCTAGTCTCGCCACGCTGGCCCTGCGTCCCCCGATGACCACGGACGAGGCGCGGACCATGCTCAACGTGAAGGACCGTCGGAACGGAGCAGGTGGATGACCAGGCCGATGCCCGGGGGTCGGCGTCGCGTCGACAAGGTGCTCGCACCTGAGTTCGCCGCCGACCTCGCCTCCCTCGACCTGCCCGAGCTGCGCGCGCGCCGCCACGAGGCCGAGCAGGAGGAGGCCGACCTCTCGTTCCTGCGCCGCATGCTGCACGGCCGCATCGCGATCGTGCGCGCGGAGCTCGCGCGGCGCTCCGGCGACGGCGGCTCCGTGGTCGACAACCTCGGCGAGATCCTGGCCGACGAGAACCGCTCGACCCGCGGCTCGGGCCGCCACCTGTCGGTGGAGCCCTCGCGCGTCGACGAGCACCGTCGCGACGTCGAGCAGATCGTCGCCGACGCGACCATCTCCGACGTCGAGGCCCGCACCGACGACGAGCTCACCGAGGCCATCGACCGGCTCGCCGCGCACGAGGCGGAGGTCTCCGAGGTGCGCCGCGACGTCCAGACCGTGATGGACCAGCTCACCCAGGAGATCGGCGCGCGCTACCGCGACGGCTCCGCCTCGGTCGAGGACCTCCTCGCCCCGGGCGCCGGTGCCTGACACCTCCGTCGTCCTCGTCGAGGTCGTCCGCAGCGGCTTCGTCGAGGGGCAGCACCGCGGGTCGCTCGTCGTCGTCGACGCCGACGGCTCCGTCCTGGTCTCGCGCGGCGACGTCGTGTCGCCGGTGTTCCCGCGCTCGTCGAACAAGCTCATGCAGGCCACCGGCCTCGTCGAGCTCGACTACACCGGCCGCGACGAGCTCCTCGCGCTGGCCGCGGCGTCGCACGACGGCGAGCCGCACCACGTGGCCGGCGTACGCCGGATCCTCGCGGCGAGCGGGCTGCACGAGTCGGCCCTGCGCACGCCCCCGGACTGGCCGCTGCTCGAGTCCGCGCGCGACGACCTCGTACGCGCCGGCGAGGGCCCGGCACCGATCCTCATGAACTGCTCGGGCAAGCACGCCGCGATGCTCGCGACGTGCGTCGTCCAGGGCTTCCCGCTCGACGACTACCGCGCCGGCGACCATCCGTTGCAGCAGCACCTGCGCCGCACGGTCGAGCGCCTTGCGGGGGAACCCGTTGCAGCGCAGGGGATCGACGGCTGCGGCGCGCCGGTGCTCGCCATCTCGCTGACGGCGCTGGCGCGCGCGTTCTCCCGCTCGGCGACCGCACCCGAGGGCTCGCCCGAGCGGCTGGTCGCCGACGCGATGCGCGCGCACCCCGAGTACGTCGGCGGCACCGGCCACCTCGTCACGGTCCTCATGGACGGCGTGCCGGGGCTGCTCGTCAAGGACGGCGCCGAGGGCGTGCTCGCCGGATCGCTCGCCGACGGCCGCGCCTTCGCGCTCAAGGTCGACGACGGCGCCGACCGGCCGCGGCCGGTCCTGGCGGCCGCCGTGCTGCGCTCGCTCGGCGTCGAGGCCGAGGTCCTCGACGGCTACGACGCCGCACCGCTGCTCGGCGGCGGCGTCCCCGTCGGCGAGATCCGGGTCGCCCCCGGCCTCCTCGCCTGAGCTGTCCCGCCGGTCGAGGGGCGCGGTGCGCGGTCTCGAAGCCTCGCTGAGCGCCCATCGACCTGACGCGGCTCGCCGGTCAGGTGCGGGTCGTGGCGCGCTGGCGCTCGCAGCGGGCGCGCTCGGCCAGCCGCCGGTCGCAGGTCTCGCGGCGCAGGTCCCGTGCGTGCTCCTGCGACGTCGCCATGCTCAGGGTCCAGACGTTCATGGTGGTTCCTCTCTCCGGTGCTGCAACATCGCCCCGGGGCTCGCTATGCCTCGACGCCGCGCCCTCTCGACCGCGCACCGTCGACGCGTGACGACGCGACGCGAGAAGGTCGGCGCATCGCGCGTCGACGGGGGAGCCAGCCGGCGACGTCCTACTCGTCGGTAACCGAGCGTCAGCAAGCACCCACGGGCTGCGCTGTGAGGGGGAACACCCCCCAGGTGCTAACTCTCCGCTTGCCAGAGCAAGCACCCCTGGGGCATGGTTGAGGCATGGCCACGATCGACATGCGCAGTCTCGGGGAGTACATCCGGGAGCAGCGCGAGGCCGCCGAGGTGTCGCTGCGCCAGCTGGCGAGGAGCTCGGGGGTCTCCAACCCCTACCTCAGCCAGGTCGAGCGGGGCCTGAAGAAGCCCAGCGCCGAGATCCTCGGCCAGATCGCCGGTGCTCTGCGCATCTCGGCCGAGACGCTCTACGTCCGCGCCGGGCTGCTCGAGCCCCGGGCCGGCAGCGCCGCCGTCACCGACGCGATCGCCGCCGACGACACCATCAGCGAGCGCCAGCGCCAGGTGCTCCTCGAGATCTACGCCGCGTTCCAGAGCGAGAACCTCGCTGCGGCGACCCGGGCCGGCGACGACGCCGAGCCCCCCACGACCGCCAGCACCGGCACGACGACCGCCGGTGCCCGTCGCACCACGAAGGAAGAGTCATGACCGAGAACACCACCCCCGAGGTCCCCGAGACCGTCCCGACCGCCGAGGTCGTCGAGTCCGCCGCCACCGCGGTGAAGAAGACGGCCGGCACCGCCAAGAAGACGGCCAAGAAGGCCGCCAAGAAGACCACCACGACCGCGAAGAAGACCGCCACGAAGGCCACGTCGACCACGTCGACCACCGCCAAGAAGGCGGCCAAGAAGACCGCGGCCACCGCCAAGACCACCGCGAAGAAGACGAGCGCGAAGGTCGCCCCGGCCGAGGGCGCCAAGCTGCTCGAGGTCCCCGTCGTGCGCCTGCGCGTCCAGATCCCCGCGCTGCCCGAGGCCGCCGAGGTCCGCAGCCGCGTCGAGGGCCAGATCCTCGTCGCGAGCAAGGCCGTCGAGGACGTCGTCACGCCGTTCCTGGCCCAGGCGCAGGAGAAGGCCGCCCCGGCCCGCAAGGCCGTGGAGCCCTACGTCGCCGCACTGATCGAGAAGTCGCACGAGGGCCGCAAGGCTGTCGAGGACGCCGTGAAGCCTGTCGTCGCCGGCATGTCCGAGCGTCGTCACGAGGGCGTCAAGGCCGCCGAGGACGCCGTGAAGCCGGTCGTCGAGCAGGTCCGCCCGTACGTCGCGACCCTGCAGGCCCAGGCCTCCGAGGCCGTCAAGGCCGCCGAGACCGTCGTCGTCGACCTGCGCGCCCGGGCCGACGCCCGCGCCGCGTTCGCGACCGACACCGTCGAGCCGGTCGTCGCCGAGGCGCGCGCCCGCGCCGAGAAGGCCGTCGCCGAGGTCCGCAAGGCCGTCGGTCTCTGACCGTCCCCCCGGTACGCCGAAGGCCCCCGCCCTGATGGGCGGGGGCCTTCGTGCGTCGTGGGGCGGCCGGCCTAGTACCCGTGCGCCTGGGCGGCGGCCTGGCAGCTGTGGTGCTCGATGCACTGCTCGAGCGGCACGGGGCCGCCGGCGGCGATCTTGCTGTAGGCGACGAACGCTGCGCCGACGAGCACGAAGGCGATCACGAACTTCACCGCCATCTCGAGGGGCGACTGCCCGTCGTCGGCGGTGAGCAGGCCGCGGGCGGCATGACGCAGGCGATCCATGCAGTGCTCCTCTGGTCGGGGCGGGACGGTCCGGGAGGACGTCCACCACCAGCATCGAGCCCTCCCTCAGGGAGCGCTCACGGCCACGCAGAGAGTCGATCAAGACACGGAGAGTGAGGGCATGCCTGCGCACGGGCGACGGCCCGTGCGCCCTGGGTCAGACCAGCTCGAGGCTGCGGCGCGAGAGGCCCCACATCGCCCCGTCGATCACCGTGCGGGCGCTGCCGAGGTCGCTGGCCGCGCCGAGGGTGACGAACAGCGGGGTGAAGTGCTCGACCGACGGGTGCGAGTACGGCATGCCCGGCGCGGTCTGGCGGAAGGAGGCCAGCGTGTCG
>JBGAJT010000225.1:0-6033 GCA_044224785.1 Candidatus Nanopelagicales bacterium
GCGACGTCGTCGACGTCGCCCTGGGAAGGCACTGCTGGGTCCACGCCCGCCTCGATGTCGTCGTCGCTCCGGGACGCCCCCGCGTCCGTGCCCGGCAGTCTACCGACGGTGACCGAGGAAGGGAGGTCGTGCGGAGAGGGGACCGTGAGCCCCCCGACGTAGGCTGCGCGCCATGGACGTCACGGTCGCGGGCACGCCGACGGGGGAGACCCCGACGGCCCTGGTGCGCCGCGCCCGGCGGATGGACCGCATCCTCGCCGAGACCTACCCCGACGCCCGGTGCGAGCTCGACTTCACGACACCGCTCGAGCTGCTCGTCGCCACGATCCTGTCGGCGCAGTGCACCGACCGCCGGGTCAACCTGGTCACGCCGACCGTGTTCGCGCGCTACCCCGACGCCGCGGCGTACGCCGCCGCCGACCGCGACGAGCTCGAGGACCTGATCCGCTCGACCGGGTTCTTCCGGAACAAGGCCACCTCGATCCTCGGCCTCGGTCAGGCGCTGTGCGACCGCTTCGACGGCCAGGTCCCGGGCCGGCTCGCCGACCTGGTCACGCTCCCCGGGGTGGGTCGCAAGACGGCCAACGTCGTGCTCGGCAACGCCTTCGACGTCCCCGGCATCACCGTCGACACCCACTTCGGCCGTCTCGTCCGCCGGTTCGGGTGGACCGAGGAGACCGACCCCGACAAGGTCGAGGCCGCGATCGGGGCGCTGTTCCCGCGGCGCGACTGGACGATGCTCAGCCACCACGTCGTCTGGCACGGCCGCCGTCGCTGCCACGCGAAGAAGCCCGCGTGCGGCGCCTGCCCGCTGGCCCGGCTGTGCCCGGCGTACGGCGCCGGCCCCACCGACCCGGTCGAGGCCGCGAAGCTGGTCACGACCCAGGGCCCGCTGTGACGATGCGCGGCACCCTGCTCGTGCTCTGCGCCGGGCTCGTGCTCGCCGGGTGCGGCTCGGCCCAGGGCGCCGGGTCGCTCGTGACCGACCAGCCGACCGCGACGGCCGCCGACCCGGGCGTGAGCGCCTCGGCACCGGCCGACCTCGTGGCCCAGGCCGACCTCGCCCCCTGCCCGGCGAGCGACCCGGTCGTGGCGCCCGTGCCCGAGGGGCTCCCCGACCTCGTGCTCCCCTGCCTCGGCAACGGTCCGTCCGTCCGGCTGGCGGGCCTGCGCGGTACGCCGTACGTCGTGAACCTCTGGGCCTCGTGGTGCCAGCCGTGCCGCGCCGAGCTCCCCCTCTTCGCCGCGCTCGACGCCGCGACGTCGGAGGTCGCGCTGCTCGGCATCGACGTGGAGGACCGCCCGGAGAAGGCGCTCTCGCTCCTCGTCGCCGCCGGCGTGCACTACCCCTCGGTCCGCGACACCGGCCGCAGCACGCAGCCGTCGCTGCGCTGGGTCGGCCTGCCGATGACCCTGTTCGTCGCGGCCGACGGCGTCGTCCAGCACGTCGAGCGCGCGCCGATCACCTCGCAGCAGCAGCTCGACGGGCTCGTGCAGCAGTACCTCGGCGTGCGGGTGGCGTCGTGAACGACGTCCGCGACGACGTCGCGCTCCCGGAGTGGCTCGAGCCCGTGCGCGAGGCCGCGCGCGACCTCGCGCCGGAGCAGCTCTCGCGCTTCGTGCCGCCGCCGGAGGGCGGTCGCGAGTCGGCGGTGCTGATCCTGTTCGGCGAGGGGCCCGACGGCCCCGACCTGCTGCTGATCCAGCGCTCCTCGACCATGTCGAGCCACCCCGGCCGCTCTGTGCGAGGCCGTGGAGGAGACGGGGCTCGACGCGTCGGGCGTCGACGTGTTCGCCACCCTTCCTGCGCTCTGGCTGCCGCCGAGCGGCTTCGTCGTCACGCCGGTGCTCGGCTGGTGGCGCGAGCCGTCGCCCGTCGGTGTCGTCGATCCCGGTGAGGTCGCGAGCGTCACGAGGGTGCCGCTCGAGGAGCTGCTCGACCCGGCGAACCGGTGCTCGGTGCGGCACCCGTCCGGCTTCACCGGTCCGGGCTTCGCCGTGGGCGGCATGCTCGTCTGGGGCTTCACCGCCGGTCTGCTGTCGCGGCTGCTCGCGCTCTCGGGCTTCGAGCGCCCGTGGGACGCCGACGTCATGCGCGACCTGGAGCAGTGGTGAACGGCGTCGACATCGTCCTCGTCGTGCTCGCGGTCCTGGCCGTCGTCACCGGTTGGCGGCAGGGTCTCGTCGGCGGGGTGCTGTCCTTCCTGGGCTTCCTCGCCGGTGCGTTCGTCGGTGCGTCGCTGGCACCCGTCGTGCTGCAGTCGATGGACGAGGGCTGGGTCAAGGGCGGGCTCGGCATCCTCATCGTGCTCGGCTGCGCGGCGATCGGGAACGCGCTCGCCGGCTGGCTCGGATCGTGGATCCGCGGCGTCGTCACCTGGAAGCCGGCGCGCGTCGTCGACTCCGCCGGCGGCTCGATGTTCGGCGTCCTCTCGCTCGCGTTCGTCGCGTGGGTGGTCGCCTCGGCGCTGATCGCGCTGCCGCTCGGCCCGGTCTCCACTCAGGTGCGCGGCTCGCGCGTCCTCGGCGAGATCGACACCGCGCTGCCCGGCGTGGTCCGCGACGGCATCAGCAACCTGCGCGCGGCGCTCGACTCCACCGGCTTCCCGGACGCGTTCGCCGGCTTCACCCTCGACCCGGTGATCCCGGTCGGCCCACCGGACTCCGCGATCGCGCGCGACACCGACGTGCGCGCGGCGACGAACTCCGTCGTGCGCGTGGAGGGGCAGGCGCCCGGCTGCAGCTCGGTCATCACCGGCTCGGGCTTCGTCTACGCGCGCGACCGCGTGATGACCAACGCGCACGTCGTCGCCGGCACCGACCAGCTCGCGATCACGGTGCGCGGAGTCGGCCGCGCCTACGACGCGACCGTCGTCTACCTCGACCCCGATCTCGACGTCGCCGTGCTCGACGTCCCCGGACTCGGCTCGGCGCCGCTCGAGTTCGCGCGCAACCCGACGAGCGGGCAGGAGGCCGCGGTCGCGGGCTTCCCGCACGGCGGTCGGCTCACCGTGGCGGCCGCCCGCGTGCGGGCCGTGCTCAACGCGCGCGGCTCCGACATCTACGGCCACGGCACCGTGACCCGCGAGATCGTGTCGCTGCGCGGCTCGGTCATCTCCGGCGACTCCGGCGGTCCGCTGCTCGACGTCGACGGCCACGTCGTCGGCGTCATCTTCGCGTCGTCGGAGACCGATCCCGAGACCGGCTACGCGCTCACCCCGCGCTCGGTCGCCCAGGCTGCGACCACCGGTCTCACCGCGACGAAGGCCGTGCCGACGGGCTCCTGCGCGCTCAAGTAGGCCGCGTCAGCGGTTCGGGTCGTCCCAGCGCTTGGGCTTGTCCTCCGCGTCGCGCCGGACCTTCTTGATCAGCAGGTAGATGAGGATCGCGGCGAGGACGCCGTTGATGAGGTAGATCTCCACGGCTCAGCCCTGCCCCAGCGACTCGAGCCAGGGGAGGAGGACCTTGTCGAAGGTCGCCGGGTCCTCCTCGTGCGGGAAGTGGCCGATGCCGTCGAGGTCGACGCGGGTGTAGCCGGCCGCGGCGTACGCCTCCGAGCCGTCGACGGTCGCGAGCAGCACCGCGGTGTCGTCGACGCCGTGCACCTGCAGCACCGGCATCGTGACGGGGTCGGCCACCGACATCTGGAAGCTCCGTCCATCTCGCCGCGGGATCGAGCGCACCGCCCAGCGGTGGAACTCGATGGAGCAGTGCGCGGTGTTCGGCACGAGCATCGCGGCGCGGTAGACCATGGCCGTCTCCTCGTCGGGCCACTCGGTCCCCGACCACCGGCGCAGGAAGGTCTCGACGAGCGCGGCGTCGTCGCGCGTGAGCTGGCGCTCGGGGACGAAGGGCCGCTGGAACCCGATCATGTAGCGGGCCAGGCGGCGCTGCTCGGGCATCCCGACGAACGCGTTGCGCAGCAGCACCGGGTGCGGCATGCCGACCGCGACGAGCCCGGAGACCAGCTCGGGGTGGCGGCTCGCGACGGTCCAGGCGACCAGGCCGCCCCAGCCGTGACCGACCACGACCGCCTCGGTCTCGCCGAGGGTGCGGACGACGCCGGCGACGTCGGCGGCGAGGGTGAGCGGGTCGTAGCCGTGCGGGGTGTGGTCGCTTCCGCCGTAGCCGCGCATGTCCATCGCGACGGCGCGGTAGCCGGCGTCGGCGAGGGTGACGAGCTGGTGGCGCCAGGTCCACCAGAAGGTGGGGAAGCCGTGGAGGAGGATCACCAGCGGGCCCTCGCCCGCCTCCACGACGTGGAAGCGGCAGGCGTTGGCGGTGAGCTCGCGGTGCGTCCAGGGCCCGTCGGCCCGGACGACCGACGCCGGATCGGGCAGGTCCATGCGGAGGTCAGGCCGCCGGCGGGGACGACGGTCGCGGCGCGGCAGCCGGAGCAGGGGTGGCGGCGGACGCCGGGGCGGGCTTCGCGACGCCGGTGCTCGGGACGGTGGGGGTCGCCTGGGTGCGGACCAGGCCGCCCTTGGCCTGGACCTCGTCGAGGCGCTTCTTGCCCAGCAGGCCGAGGATCGCGGTGACGATGAGCAGCAGGACGGCGACGATGCCGAAGCCGGCCCAGTAGGGCAGGCCGAGCTGCACGAGGCCCCACGCGAGGGTCAGGAGCAGGAAGACGAGGGCCAGGAAGCCGAACAGCGCGGCGCCGGCGAGCATGCCGCCGCCCTTGCCGGCGACCTGCACCTGCTCGCGGACCTCGGTCTTGGCCAGCTCGATCTCCCCGCGCACCAGCGTGGACAGGTCCTCGGTGATGCCCGAGACGATGGAGCCCAGCGACTGCTGCTTGTCAGCCACGACCGAAACCTCCCTGCCGCCCCGCCGTGGGGCGCGTGCTCCCGAGGCTATCGGGAGTCGGCCGGTCCCGGCGACGCGCCGTAGACGTCGGGCACCCCGTCGCCGTCGGAATCGGCCTCCTCCTCGGCGGCGATCGCGGCGTACGCGCGTGCCCGCAGACGCAGCGCCCCGGCCGCCAGCACCGCCGCGAGCACGGACGCGAGCAGGACGCCGATCTTGGCCGCGCTCGTGCGCAGCGGGTCGCCCTCGAAGGCCAGCTCGTCGATGAGCAGGCTCACCGTGAACCCGATCCCGGCGAGGATCCCGACCGCGAGGACGTCGGCCCACCGCAGCGAGCTCGACAGCGAGGCCCGGGTGAACCGGGCCACGGTCCAGGCGCCGCCGAAGACGCCGAGCGGCTTGCCGACCACCAGGCCCAGGATCACCGCGAGCGCCACCGGCTGCGTGATCGCGTCGCCGCCGAGGCCGACGAAGGTGACGCCGGCGGAGAAGAACGCGAACAGCGGCACGCAGACGCCGGCCGACAGCGGGCGGATGGCGTGCTCGTAGCGGTCGGCGGGAGCCTCGTCCTCGCCCTCGTCGGGGCGGACCCGGGTGAGCAGGCCCAGGACGACGCCGGCCACGGTGGCGTGGACGCCGCTGGCGTGGACCAACCCCCACACGACGAGGCCGAGGGCGACGTAGACCCACCAGGTCCGCACCCGGCGCCGCTGCAGCCACCACCACAGCGCCATCCCGACGATGCTCACGACGAACGGGATCGGCGAGAAGCCGTGGTTGTAGAAGACGGCGATCACGATGATCGCGCCGAGGTCGTCGACGACGGCGAGGGTGAGCAGGAACGCGCGCAGCGCGACGGGGAGCTGGCGTCCGGCGATGGCGAGGACCGCGAGGGCGAAGGCGATGTCGGTCGCCATCGGGATGCCCCAGCCGCCGGCGGCGTCGGGGTCGCCGAGGGCGTGGACGGCGCCGACGTAGACGAGCGCCGGGACGGCCATGCCGCACAGCGCGGCGACCACCGGGACGACGGCCTTGGCGGGGCGGCTCAGGGAGCCCAGGACCAGCTCGTGCTTGAGCTCGAGGCCGGCGACGAAGAAGAACAGCGCGAGCAGGCCGTCGGCGGCCCAGACCGACAGCGGCAGGTTCAGGTGCAGCGCCTCGGGCCCGACGGTGGTGGACGCGAGGGCGTAGTAGGAGTCGCGCCAGGGGGAGTTGGCCCACACC
>JBGAJT010000226.1:0-5781 GCA_044224785.1 Candidatus Nanopelagicales bacterium
GGCGCCGCCATTCACGTTGGTCTTCTGAGGGTCCCAGACCCCGTGGGCGCCCGTCAGCCCGAGATGCTCCGCGCACCAAGAGGCCGACTCCAAGGCCCGCTCGCAGGCCAGGGCCTGGGCGGCGAAGGCCTCGTTGAGTTCGAAGAGGTCGATGTCGGCGGGGGTGATCCCCTCCTTGGCCGCAGCGGCTTCGATGGCGCGGGCAGGTTGGAGTTGCAGGGTCGAGTCCGGACCGGCCACCTGACCGGAGGCACCGATCTCGGCCAGCCAGGTCAAGCCGAGTTCCTCGGCCTTGGCCTTGCTCATCACGACCACAGCGCACGCGCCGTCGGAGATCTGAGAACTCGAGCCGGCGGTGATGGTGCCTTCGCGGGCGAAGGCTGCGCGCAGCCGGCCCAACGACTCAGCCGTCGTGTCACCGCGGATGCCTTCGTCCTGGCTGACCACGAGCGGGTCGCCGCGGCGCTGGGGAACCTCGACCGGAACCACTTCGTCGTCGAACAGGCCGTTCTTCCAAGCAGCCGCGGCCAGTTGGTGGCTGCGAGCCGAGAACTCGTCCTGCTCCTCGCGGGTGAGGTTGGCACCGGCCACGTTGCAGGCCTCGGTCAGGTTGCCCATGCCCTGATTGGTGAACTGGTCCCACAAGGCGTCGTAGGCCATCGAGTCGACGAGGGTGTTGTCGCCGTACTTGAGACCCTCGCGAGACTTCGGCAACAAGTGGGGGGCGTTGGTCATCGACTCCATGCCGCCGGCCACGACGATCTGGGCGTCGCCGGATCGGATGCGCCGGTCGGCCTGGTAGATCGCGTCCATGCCCGACAGGCACACCTTGTTGACGGTCGTCGCCGGGACGGTCATCGGGATGCCGCCCTTGACCGCGGCCTGGCGGGCGGTGATCTGACCGGCACCGGCCTGGATCACCTGGCCCATGATCACGTAGTCGACCTGGTCGGGCGAGACGCCGGAGCGCTCGAGCGCCGCCTTGATCGCCACCCCGCCGAGGTCGGCGCCGGAGAAGTCCTTGAGGGAGCCGAGGAGGCGTCCCATGGGGGTGCGGGCCCCCGCGACGATGACGGTCGGACCGGTGCTCATAAGGACCCTCCTGGGACACGACGGCGTGCTCAGCGCCACGATATCCCTGTGAGCACCCCCACCCCCGCCGAGGTCCTCGGGCCCGTCGTCACCGCCATCGACCACGTCGGGTTCGCCGTCCGCGACCTCGACGCGGCCATCGAGTTCTACGGCCGCGCCTTCGGGCTGCCGCTCGTGCACCGCGAGGTGAACGAGGAGCAGGGCGTCGAGGAGGCGATGGTCGGCATCGGCGACTCCTGCATCCAGCTGCTGTCGGCGCTCCGGCCCGACACCGCCATCGGGAAGTTCCTCGAGCGCAACGGCGAGGGCATCCAGCAGGTGGCCTTCCGGGTGGTCGACGTCGACGTCGCGTCCCAGCGGCTGCGCGACGCCGGACTGCGCCTGCTCTACGACGGGCCGCGCCGCGGCACCGCCGGTTCGCGCATCAACTTCGTGCACCCCAAGGACGCCGGCGGCGTCCTCATCGAGCTCGTCGAGCCGCCGGCGGAGGGCGCGCACTGAGCACGCTGCGCATGTAATCGGTTGCGGCGTACGCCGTACCACCCCTGCCCGGGTCACCTCCCGGGCACCCGCTAGCGTCGGCCTACGGACGCGACCCGCGCGTACCGACCCCGACGCCGACCTGCGGAGGCCGACGTGCAGCAGATCCTCGACGCCATCTCGTCCGGAAGCGCGACCGCGGCGGACATCGCCGCGATCCCGGTCCCGGAGTCCTACCGCGCCGTCACGGTGCACAAGGACGAGCAGGAGATGTTCGCCGGCGTCGCGACCCGCGACAAGGACCCGCGGAGGTCCCTGCACGTCGAGGACGTCCCGCTGCCCGAGCTCGGCCCCGGCGAGGCGCTCGTCGCGGTGATGGCGTCGTCGGTGAACTACAACACCGTCTGGACGTCGATCTTCGAGCCGGTCTCCACCTTCGGCTTCCTCGAGCGCTACGGCCGTACCAACCCGCTCGCCAAGCGCCACGACCTGCCCTACCACCAGGTCGGCTCCGACCTCTCCGGCGTCGTCCTGCGGACCGGCCCCGGCGTCCACACCTGGAACCCCGGCGACGAGGTCGTCGCGCACTGCCTGTCGGTCGAGCTCGAGAGCCCGCTGGGCCACAACGACACGATGCTCGACCCCGAGCAGCGGATCTGGGGCTTCGAGACCAACTTCGGCGGCCTCGCGCAGGTCGCGCTCGTCAAGGCCAACCAGCTGCTGCACAAGCCCGCGCACCTCACCTGGGAGGAGGCGGCGGTCCCCGGCCTGGTGAACTCCACGGCCTACCGCCAGCTCGTCTCGCAGAACGGTGCGGGCATGAAGCAGGGCGACCTCGTCCTGATCTGGGGTGCGAGCGGCGGGCTGGGCTCCTACGCGACGCAGATGGCGCTCAACGGCGGCGCGACCCCGATCTGCGTCGTGTCCTCGCCGGAGAAGGCCGAGATCTGCCGCCGCATGGGCGCCGAGCTGATCATCGACCGCAACGCCGAGGGCTACCGGTTCTGGAAGGACGAGGCGACCCAGGACCCGAAGGAGTGGCGCCGCCTCGGAGCGCGCATCCGAGAGCTCACCGGCGGCGACGACGTCGACATCGTCTTCGAGCACCCCGGCCGCGAGACGTTCGGCGCGTCGGTCTACGTCGCGCGCAAGGGCGGCACCATCGTCACCTGCGCGTCGACGAGCGGCTTCATGCACGAGTACGACAACCGCTTCCTCTGGATGAACCTCAAGCGCATCGTCGGGTCGCACTTCGCGAACTACCGCGAGGCGTGGGAGGCCAACCGCCTGATCGCACGCGGCAAGGTTCATCCGACGCTGTCGAAGACCTACACGCTCGAGAACACCGGGCAGGCTGCGTACGACGTCCATCGCAACCTGCACCAGGGCAAGGTCGGCGTCCTCGCGCTCGCACCGTCCGAGGGCCTCGGCGTCCGCGACGAGGAGCTGCGCGCGCAGCACCTCGACGCCATCAACCGGTTCCGCGACATCTGATGGCCGAGATCGAGCGGGTGTCCGCCTACGCCGACGACGCCCTCGGGCGCGACGACCTCGTCGGGCTGCTCGAGCGGCTCGCCAAGCGCGAGGTGTCGCCGGCCGAGCTGCGCAAGGCCGCGATCGCCCGCGCCCAGTCGGTCGACGAGAAGCTGAACGCCGTCACCTGCTGGGTCGACGACGAGACGCTCGCGTCGGGCGACGGCCCGTTCGCCGGCGTGCCGACGCTCATCAAGGACAACGAGCACCTCGTCGGCTACCCCACGACGCAGGCGTCGTACGCCGTCGCCGACCGCGATGCGGCCGCCTCGTCGCCGTGGGTCGACAGCGCGCTGCGCCTCGGCCTCTCGCCGATCGCGAAGACGGCGCTCTCCGAGTTCGGCCTCACCGCCACCACGGAGACGCTGCGCTTCGGCGCCACGCGCAACCCGTGGGACCTGTCGCGGTCGTCCGGCGGCTCCAGCGGCGGCACCGCGGCGCTGGTCGCGGCCGGCGTCGTACCCCTCGGCCACGGCAACGACGGCGGCGGCTCCGTCCGCATCCCGGCGTCGTGCTGCGGACTGGTGGGCCTCAAGCCCTCGCGCGGCCGCCTGCCCGACGTGACGGTGATGCTGCCCGTCGACATCGCGGTGCAGGGCGTGCTCACAGCGGCTGCGCGTCGGCGTCGTCACCGTGCCGCCGATGGGGCTCCCGGTCGCGCCCGAGGTCGTGGAGCCCGTGACCGCGACCGCCGAGCTGCTCGCCTCGCTCGGCCACGAGATCGTCGAGGTGCCGCACCCCGCCGCCGACACCTTCGGCCCGGACTTCCTGCGCTACTGGGGCCTGCTCGCCGGCCTCTCGCGCACCGCGGGCCGCCTGGAGTTCGGCGAGGGCTTCGACGCCGACCGCGTGGAGCCGTTCACGCGCGAGCTCGCCGCGGTGTCGCGCGAGCAGGCCGGGCTCATGCCCGCGACCCTGCTCCGGCTTCGCACCCTGGCGCGCAAGCACGAGGCCGTGTGGTCCGACTGCGACGTCTACCTCTCCCCCGTCCTCGGACACGAGCCGGCCCAGCTCGGCTGGCTGGGTCCCGAGGTGGAACCGCGCACGCACCTCATGCGCGTGCTGCGCTACGTGTCGTTCACGCCGCTCCAGAACGTGACCGGTTCGCCCGCCATCTCGCTGCCCCTGGGCCGCAGCGCGACCGGCGTACCCATCGGCGTGCACATCGCCGCGCCGTTCGGCGAGGAGCGCCGCCTGCTCGAGGTCGCCTTCGAGCTCGAGGCCGCCACCGCCCCCTGGCCCACCCCCGCCGACTGACAGACCCCGAGATGTAGAACCTCGTGCGGCTTGGGCCTCAGGTCCTTCTACATCTCGCGGGTCAGGTGGACTGCGGGAGGCGCTTGACGTCGGCGAGGAAGGTGACCAGGGCGTCGGCGACCTGGTCGGGGGCCTCGACGGTGGAGAGGTGGCCGGACTCCGTCACGACCACCAACCGCGCGTCGCGCATGGCGTCGACCATGAGGTCCTGCTCGGCGCGCGGGCTCATGCCGTCCTCGACGCCCCAGACGACCAGCCCGGGAACGGCGAGCGACGCGAGGTCGGCCAGCGAGTCCGGCCGCGCGGCCATCGCACGCTGGGCCCACGCGACGGCGGCCGGGTCGGCCGCCTCGATCCACGCCTTCACCTGCGCGACCACCTCGGGCCGCTCTTCCTGCGAGGTCCCGCCGAGCAGCGTCGGCACCATGGCGCGCGCGAGCGCCTCGGTCGAGCCCGACGCGAGCACCTGGTCGGCGACCTTGAGCCGGTTCGCGCGCGCTTCGTCGGCGTCGGCCGTCGCCTTGGTATCGACGAGCGCGATGCCCGCGACGCGCGAGGGGTCCTGCCGGACGATCTCCATCGCCACGTAGCCGCCCATCGAGATCCCCGCGAACACCGCGGCGCTCACGCCCATCCGGTCGAGGATGCCGAGGACGTCGCGCGCCATCCACGACAGCGTCGGCTCGTCGTCGGGGCCGTCCTCGCCGTACGCCGACTCGCCGAAGCCGCGCAGATCGGGCACCACGACGTCCCAGCCGGCCTCGGCCAGCTGGTCGACGACGCCGTCCCAGACATGGCGGTCGAAGGGGAACGCGTGCAGCAGCACGACGGTGGGAGCCACGGGATCTCCTGGGGAAGTAGGAGCTTCGGAAGGTACGTCGGCTACGGCATGGCCGACAGGCCGCCGTCGACGACGAGCACCTGCCCGGTCATGAACGACGACGCGTCGGACGCGAGGAACACCGCCGGGTCGGCGATCTCCTCGACCCGGCCCCAGCGCGCCATCGCGACGCGGGCGAGCAGCGCGGTGTCGGTGCCCTCGCCCTCGCGCAGGAAGTCGGTGAGGTCGGTCTCGATCCAGCCGGGCACGAGCGCGTTGACCCTGATCCCTGCCCACGCCGTCTCCAGCGCGAGCGACTGCGTCAGCGAGATGACGGCGGCCTTCGCCGCGGCGTAGTGGCTCATCATCGGTGCACCGCGGAGCCCGGCCACCGAGGCGACGTTGATGATGACGCCGCTCTTGCGCTCGAGGAGGTGCGGCAGCAGCGCCTGCGACACGTGCACGGTGGAGTCGAGGTTGAGCGCCATCGTCTTCTGCCAGCCGGAGAAGCGCATGCCGGCGAGCGGGCGCGAGAAGGAGTTGCCGCCCGCGTTGTTCACGAGGACGTCGACGTGCCCGAGCTCGTGCACCGCCCGACC
>JBGAJT010000227.1:0-5710 GCA_044224785.1 Candidatus Nanopelagicales bacterium
GCAGTGACGTGCCGGCGGCCTCGTCACCCCGGCGACTCGCTGTGTGCCGCGACGTCACTGCCCGAACGCACGGTTCCCGCGACGTCACTGCCCGAACGCACGGTTTTCGCGACGTCACTGCCCGAACGCACGGTTTCCGGCCGACTTCCCGCGCATTCGGGCAGTGACGTGGCAGCTCCTTCATCACGCCGCCGATGGCCTGTGCGCCGCGACGTCACTGCCGAACGCACGGTTTCCGCGACGTCACTGCCCGAAGGCATGGTTTCCGGCCGGGTTTCCGTGCATTCGGGCAGTGACGTCGTCGAGGTGCCGTGGGGAGGCACGGCGGAGGCGGAGGTCGGGAGGTGGGGTGGAGCGGTCTCACCTAGGGTCGTGCGTGTGATCACCGCCGCCGCGTTCGTGCCGAGCACCCCGCTGCTCGTGCCCGAGGCCGCCTCTGGGGCCGCCGGCGAGCTCGCCGCGGTGCGCGATGCGGCGCTCGCGGCGCTGTCCGCGGCGCTCGGGACCGCGCCGCAGCGCGTCGCGATCCTCGGCGCTACCTCGCGGGTCATCGGTACGCCGGAGCCGCGCGGGATCGCGACCTACCGCCGCGGTACCGGCTCGCTGCGCGGGTTCGGCGTCGGGCTCGACGTGCCGCTCGACCCCTCGGCGCCAGGTGCGCAGCCGCTCTCGCTCGCCTCGACCGTCGGCGCCTGGCTGCTCGCGCAGACCGGGTGGGCGGGGCAGCGCCTGGCCGTGGAGCTCGACCCCGCGTCCGACGACGCCTCCCTCGACGCGGCCGGCGCGGCGCTGGTCGACGACGTCCCGACGGTGCTCCTCGTCGTGGCCGACGGCTCCGCAGCGCGCACCGAGAAGGCGCCCGCGTCACTGCACCCCGAGGCCGCGGTGTTCGACGAGTCGGTCGCGAAGGCGCTCGCCTCGGGCGACCCGGCCCAGCTCGCCGCCCTCGATCCCTCGACCGCCATCGCCGTCACGGCCGGTGGCCGGCCCGCGTGGCGCACGGCGTCGGCCGCGCTGCAGGGCACGGCGTACGCCGCGGAGCTGCTCGCCGACGATGCGCCGTACGGCGTCGGCTACCTCGTCGCCCGCTGGATCCGCTAGCAGGTCAGCCGGCGGTCGACGTCGACCACTGCGCCGCGCTGTCGTGGATCACGTCGAGGCATGCTCGGCCGTCGACCATCGTGCCGGCGTCGCAGGCGACGGTCTGCGAGTCGCCGGCGGCGCCGTAGCCGAGGTGCTGGCGCACGACCTCCGCGGTGTACGTCGTGATGCCCTCGGACTGCACCGTGATGATCGCGGCGAGGACGTAGGGGTCGTTCACGACGACCTCGGTGCGCACCCACGTCCCGCCGGGGCTGTCGACGCCGACGTGAGCGGCGCTCGTGATCGCGTCGAGGTCGCGGTACTTCGGCTCGAGGTCGAGCTGGTCCCAGAGCGGCTCCCACGCCGACGACGCGGCGACGAGCGCGCGATGGCTCGTGCTGTCGGCGACGTGCTCGGCCGTGGTCCCGCGCAGGTCCAGCGCGGTGACGACGGCGGCCCCCAGCGCCACGAGCCCCACGACCAGTGCGACGACGGCGAAGCCGCGCCCCCGGTGCTGGCGCCGGACGGTGTCGGCCTCGGCCGTGTCCCAGTCCATGACGTCGTCCATGAGCCCCCCTCGTCGCACGTGCTCCTGCGCCAGAGTGGCAGAGGAGGGCTCCCGGCGTCCGGCGGACGCGCGCGGGCGCGGGGCGCACTACGGCACGGTCGGTGACGGCGGGTAGGGCCGAACGGGTCAACCGCCGGGAGGCCGTTGGGCCGAACGGAGGAGGCCCGGGTCGTCCGAGTGGGCCGGGCGAGCGAACGCCCTCGCCGTGGGCGAGGGCGTCGTCGCGCTGAGTGACCCGGGGGTCGACGTACCGATCAGGAGTGGCCGAGGTCCTCGGCGGCGTCCTCGGCCGCCTCCGCGACGCCGGCTGCGGCGTCCTTCGCGGCGTCGGCGACGTCACCGCCCGCATCGGACGCGGCGTCGGCCAGGTCGTCGGCCGCCTCGTCGACGTCGTGGGGGATCCACTCGCCGCCGGGGTTGGACTTGAGCGACTCGACCGCCATCGCGGTGAGCGCCGCAGCGGTGCCGGTGACCGGGTCGAGCTTGCCGCCGGTCTTGTCGCTCACGAAGTCGTGCGCCGCGCCGACCGCGCCGGTGACCTTGTCGCCGTGCTGGTCGGCGATGCCGGTGACGGCGCCCTTGGCGGCGCCGGCCGCGGTCGCCGCGGTGCCGGCAGCCTTGGCCGCGGCGTCCTTGGCGGCGTCGGGGACCGGGACGGCGGACGCTGCCGCTGCGGCCGTCTGAGCCGCCCCGCTCGCGGCGCTCACCGCGGTCTGGGCCGCCCCGGAGGCCGCGCTCGCGGCGCTGGACGCGGCACCGGAGGCCGCACCGGCGGCCTTGCTCGCGGCCTCCGTCGCCTTCACCGCCGCCTGGGTCGCGGCCTCGGTGGCCTTGTCGGCGCCGCCGCCGAAGAGCCCCTTGATGCTGTCGAGCAGACCCATGTCGTCCTCCGTCGCTGGTGCGGTACGCCGATCCTCGCGGGAGGTCCCCGGACGGCACAAGACCGGTGCGCGGTCTGCCCGCACACCGGTCCTGGGAGTCGTGCTGCCTAGTTGTTGGCCATGCCGTCGATGACGCCGTCCGCAGCCTCGTCGACCTTGTCGGTGACGACGGTCGACGCGCCGCCGGTCGCCTCGTCGACCTTGTCGGTCGCCTGGTCGACGACCTCCTTGGCCTTGTCGCCGCCGACAGCGTCGACGGCCTTGTCCGCCAGGTTCTTGGCGTCGTCGAGAAGACCCATGGAATCCTCCAGGGAAGTAGGGGTCGGAACTGGATCTCCGACGTTAGGCCCGAACACGGGGAGGTGGGAGCGATTCCGGAGAACCGGTCCGGGGGACAGCCGGTCGTGGCCGTCGTCGGCCCCACCGCGTCGGGGAAGTCCGACCTCGGTGTCGCCCTGGCCCTCGAGCTCGGCGGCGAGGTCGTCAACGCCGACTCGATGCAGCTCTACCGCGGCATGGACGTGGGGACGGCGAAGCTCACCGAGGCCGAGCGGCGCGAGGTGCCGCACCACCTGCTCGACGTCTGGGACGTCACCGAGACCGCATCCGTGGCCGACTACCAGGAGCGTGGTCGCGCAGTGGTCGACGCTCTGCGCGCCTCGGGCCGGACGCCGGTCCTGGTGGGCGGATCGGGCCTCTACGTCCGTGCGGTCCTCGACGACCTCGAGTTCCCCGGGACCGATCCCGAGGTGCGCGCGCGGCTCGAGGCCGAGCTCGACGACGTCGGGTCCGGGGGGCTGCACGCGCGGCTGGCTGAGCTCGACCCGGACGCCGCGGCGGCGATCCTGCCCTCGAACGGACGTCGCGTGGTCCGGGCGCTGGAGGTCGTGGAGATCACCGGGGGGCCGTTCACCGCGACGCTGCCCGAGCACCGCGACGTGTACCCGTCGGTGCAGGTCGGCCTCGACGTCCCGCGCCCCGAGCTCGACCGGCGCATCGACGTACGCGTCGAACGGATGTGGGCGGGCGGTCTGGTCGACGAGGTGCGCGCGCTGCTCGAGGTCGGACTGCGCGAGGGGCGCACGGCGTCGCGCGCGCTGGGCTACGCGCAGGTGATCCGGTTCCTCGACGGCGAGTGGACCGAGGAGCAGGCGCTCGAGGACACCCAGCGCGCCACCCGCCGCTTCGCCCGCCGGCAGGACACCTGGTTCCGCCGCGACGACCGCGTCGTCTGGCTGCCCTACGACGCCGACGACCTCCTCGATCGGGCGCTCGCCGCCGTGGCGCGCTGACGCCGCCGTTGGAACCTCCGCCCGGAGTGCGGCACGCGGGCGAAAGTGCAGCGTGCGCGGGGATCGACGTCGCATACTCGACCTATGGGGGACATCGGAATTCCTAGCCGCCGCGACCGCATCATCGCCTCGACCGTCAACGCCGTGGCCGCGCTCGCGCTCTACATCGTGACGTCGATGCTGCTCGGCCTCGTCACCGTGTTCGCGTTCGCCCGCGACTCGCTGAGCCTCGGGGCGCTATCACCGAGCGGCGACGTCACGCACCAGGCCGCCGCGACCGCCAACACCGAGGTGCCCGTCTGGGCGTCGATGGGGGTCCTCGTCCTGGCGGCGCTGATGGCGTGGCTGGGCTCGGCCCGCTTCGGCCGCGGCATGATCGGCGACCCGGCCGGCTCGATGAAGGCGCTCGGCCCGGACGGTGCTCGGGCCTCGCGCGGTCGCACGCTGCTGCGCGGCGGCGTACCCGTCCTGATCGGCGTCGTCGGCATCCTGCTCGGGCTCGGGCCGACAGCCGTCTTCGTGCTCATCGTGTGCGCCGGTGTGGCCGCGTACCGCGAGGACCGCCGCGGGCCGTTCGAGATGATCGCGAAGGTGCACTTCGAGTCGACGGTCGCGGTGAAGGTCGACCGCGAGACCCGCCGCGAGCAGCTGCGCGCCACCAAGGCCACGGCTCCGGCCGACGAGTAGCCCCGGCGGGTCAGCCGCCCTCCCCGGCGTCACTGCCGCACGGCACGGTTCCGACGTCGTCACTGCCGCAACGCACGGTTCCCACGACGTCACTGCCGCAACGCACGGTTCCCACGACGTCACTGCCGCAACGCACGGGTTCTCGCAGGTTTCCCGTGCGTTCGACCAGTGACGTCGCGCCGGCGCCGGCAGACGCGCCGCGCAGCCCGCGCCCCGCGACGCGCCGTCGTCACTGCCGCAACGCACGGTTCCGACGTCGTCACTGCCGGAATGCGCGGGTTCTTGCAGGATTCCCGTGCGTTCGACCAGTGACGTCGCGAGGGGTTACGGGCGGAGGCGGTAGTACTCGGTGCCGAAGACCCTGCGGTACAAGGGCTTCGGCATCCGCAGGAACGCGGCGAGGGTGCGGTCGCCGTCGTCGGCGGTGGCCTGCGAGGCGTGCGCGGCCATCGAGGCGCGCTTGGCGTCGGCGTAGCGGCGTACGTCGACACGATGGGTGACGTCGGCGCTCGCGGTGAACGCGCGCTCGAACGACGTCGGGTCGAACTCGGGCGGGAACCGGTAGACCTTCGATGCGAGCTTGATGCCGCGCAGCAGCAGGTCGCGCGGGACGGTGGCCTCGAACACCTGCGGGGTGCCGGCGATCTCGGCGGCGCGCACGCCGAGCTGGTGAACGCGGACGTGGTCGGGGTGGCCGTAGCCGCCGTTGGGGTCGTAGGTGACGACGACGTCGGCGTCCTCCTCCAGCAGCACGTCGGCGAGCCTCTGCGCGCTCTCGGCCAGCGGCGCGGCGCAGAGCGGCACGGGGCCGCCGTCGACCTGGACGGCGTCGCCGTGCAGCCCGGAGTCGGCGTACCCGAGGTTCACCAGCCGGTGGACGCCGAGAGCCCGGCACGACTCCTCGAGCTCGGCCTGCCGACGGGCGGCGAGGCCGCCCTCGTGCATGTCGCTCGACGCGAGGCCGGCAGCGCCGTCGGTCGCGACGACGAGCACGACGCGCTGGCCCTCGGCCGCCGCGCGCGCCATCGTGCCCGCGGTGAGCAGCGCCTCGTCGTCGGGATGCGCATGCACGAACACCAGCGTCTTGGCAGCCATCACCCCCCGATCCTCCCAGACCCGCCCCGACCGCCCGCATCGGCGAGAGAGGTCCCGAAACATGATCATGTTTCGGGACCTACGTCGCGCGGGCCACCACGCGC
>JBGAJT010000228.1:0-5695 GCA_044224785.1 Candidatus Nanopelagicales bacterium
ACACACAGAGGCTTCGATAGGTGTCGCATGGTCGGCGCCCTACAAGTGAGGATGTCTGAGTGGGCGTAGCGATCTTCCTGTGCGTCTGGATCGCTCTGTGGTCGGTCGCCCTGTTCAAGCCTCGCTATGCCTACTTCATGTTCATGAACCCGCGCCGTCGACCGGGCCAGTCGATCCGTCCGGAAGACCTCGCAGGGGTCCCGGCCTCGACTGTGGGCTTCTACCGGATCATCGGCGGTGCTATGTGCCTCGTCGGCGTCGTCGCCCTCGTGGTTGTCTTGGTGACTCGCGCCTGAGTGCCGTTATGCGTCGGGGCGCGGGGGTGCTGCCGTCCTGCATGGCAGGGCAGTCGTAGCCCGCTGCTCGTGCTCAACCTCGTACTGACACTCACCGCAGGCGCCAGTGTCGAATCCCGCCAAGCCTTCGTAGTCGACTCCGCCGCCCGGGTGCTCCCGCCAGTCGTGACCGCAGTCGGGGCACGTCCCGAAGAAGGCGACCTTCGTGCGGCGTGATCTACGCACACAGTCAGCCTAAGCGGCCCGAGGTGCCGATCTCGCTCGGGTGCGCCAGCACCGGCTGATCTCGGAGATCAGAACGGTGGCGGATCGTCGTCGGGGTCGTTGAGGTAGGGGCGTGGCGGGGTGGTGCCGGTCTGGCCGTGGCGGGTGCGCCAGGTGGTGGAGCCGTCGGGGTTGCCGGCGCGCATGGTGATGTCGCCTCGGGTCTTGAGGTCGTGGTCGCGTTTGCAGAGCATGCGGCCGTTGCCGGTGCTGCTGGGCCCGGTGGGGAAGGGGATGGTGTGGTCGAACTGCGACCGGTGGGCGGGTTGACCGCAGCCCGGTGATCGACACGTCCCGTCGCGGGCGGCGCTGAAGGTCTTGAGCGGTTCGGGCAGGTAGGTGCGGGTGCCGTAGTCCAGCAGGTGCCCGTCGACGGGGTCGGTGACGATGCGGCGCAGCGATCCGCAGTCGGTGGCGAGCTCGCGGGCGATGGCGGCGGGGACGGGCTGCCCGTTGAGCGTTCCCGGGTTCTGGGCCAGGCCGAGCAGGGTGGGCAGGTCGAGGACGACCTGCAGCTCCCCGCGCCGCCGGCTCGCGCGCCCCGGCGACCCGGCCGTCGCCTGCTGCTGCGCGTTTCCGCCGCCGCGGACGCCGAAGGCTTCGAGGAACACCTGGGCGCGGGCGGGGCCGATCTCGGCGGGGACGGCGTCGGTGCAGGGCTGGCAGCTGCGCTGGTGGTCGAGGAAGGCGTCGGCTGCGGAGTCGACGCGTTCGAGGACGGCGCGGGCCTCCTCGACCGGGAGGGTCGCGACGACCTCGCCGAGGCCGTCGGGCAGGGACCGGAACGCGACCCCGACGCTGTGCCGGCGCACGTCGCGCGCCCGCACCGCCGACGCCTCGGGGTCGATCCGGGCGATCGCGCGGGTGATCTCGGCGCGGACCCGGGTCGAGGGCATCCGGTGCAGCCGCGGCGCGACCGCCTGCACCGCGAGCGCGGCGACCTCGGGATCGATGCCGGCGGTCCGGTCCAGGACCGCGGCGACGTGGCGGTAGGACACCAGCCCGCGCGACCACAGGTCGCGCACCGGTGCCGCGACGTCGGCCAGACCGCGGGCGGAGGCGATGTCCGCGCACGCCGCCGCGTCCGACGACCCCCGGGCGATCCGGACCTCGAGCCGCAGGCGCAGCTCCTCGTGCAGGTCGGCAGTCTCGGGTCCCACGTAGTCGGCCAGCACGCGCGACGCCGACGCCTGCGCCCACGCCGACACCCGGTCCGCCAGCCGCAGCCGCGCGAGCCGGTCCGTCGGCGTCAGGACGCCGGGGTCGATCGCGACGAGGTCGGCCGCGAGCCCGGCGATGGTCGCGTCGCACGGCTCGACCGCGAGCGCGGCGTGCAGGCGCGACCGCGCCGTCACCCACCCGTTCGCGTGGTCGTAGTCCTGCACCACGACCGAGCACCGGCGCGCCCGCAGGCGCCGCGCACGGCACTCCACGAGCGATCCAGCAGGTCGTCGATGCATGAGCCGATCGTACACGTGTGCTATTCAATGCGCAAGCCCATACTCGATGAAAACGCTTGCGTACCAACCGATCTCACGTGTGCTGGTCGACCGGTTATCCCCGCACCTGCACCCACGGCCAGAGGCTCCTACCTCGAAGCTTCCGGGTCCTCCTGACCCGGCGGCAGTACGCGCCTCACGACATCGGCGATGACGTCGGTCAGCTGATCGCGGAGCGCCACCGCGCCGTCGTAGTCGAGGCTCCAGTGGCCGCGGGGATCGTCGTCGGTCACGGTGAGGACGTTCCAGGTCGGCAGAGCGCGGAGGTGGACGACGACGTCCTCGCACCCGGCCGCCCCGTCGTGGAGGGGGCGGCAGTAGATGACCATGCCGTCGACGGGCGGAGCGTCCTCCCCCGCCACAGGGTCGCTCCACGACGCCTGGCCGGCTGCGAACCCGTACGCCGCGAGCACGGGGTCGAGCGCGCCCGTCACGAGCGCCACTGCATCCGCTCCGCTGCGGACAACGGAGTCCTCGACATCGCCGTCGGCTCCCAGCGCCCCGTGGTCGTCCACCCACTCAGGATGCCCTCTCCCGGCCGGCGGCTTCCACCCTCGATGCCCTCGCATCTCCCGAGATGCGAGGGCATTCACGACGTCGGCCTTGCCCCTCCCCCGATGCGACAGGTCTCCCGGACACGTCGGATCTGCGCCGACGCCGTGACGACCGCTCCGAGATCGCGCTGGCATCGCGGTGAGGCACCGGGGCGTGCCGGGCGCCGAGCTGCGGGGTGGGACGATGCGGGCGTGACGCGGTCGGTGGTGCTCGGGATCGGGTCGATGGCGCGCGCCATGACGGCGAGCGACGGCAGCGAGCTGCTCGTCGGCGACCTCGGCCCGCAGCACCCGAGCTCGCACGGGCTGCTGCGCCTGAGGATCGAGCTCGACGGCGACCGCATCGTCGAGGCCGAGCCGGTGATCGGCGCGCTGCACCGCGGCGCGGAGAAGCTCTTCGAGGTGCGCGACTACCGGCAGGCGATGCTGCTCGCGAACCGGCACGACTGGCTCTCGGCGTTCTGCAGCGAGCTCGGGATTGCGCTCGCCGTCGAGCGGATGCTCGGTATCGACGTACCGCCGCGCGCCACCTGGGCGCGCACGCTGCTCAGCGAGCTCAACCGCGTGCTGTCGCACCTCGCGTTCCTCGGCTCGTTACCCGTCGAGGGACCGCCGACGGCGTACTACGCCTTCGACGAGCGCGAGGCCGTGCTGCGCGTCATGGAGGAGATGACCGGCGGCCGGATGCACTTCATGGCCACGCAGGTAGGCGGCCTCAAGCAGGACCTGCCGCAGGGTTGGCTCGACCGCGTCACCGCGACGACCGCGCGCGTGCGCGCCGGTCTCGGTCCGTTCGACGACCTGCTCGTCGACCCCGCGTTCGCCGAGCGAACCCGCGGTGCCGGCGTCCTCGACCGCGCGACGGCGGAGGCGTACGGCGTCTCCGGTCCGGTCGCGCGCGCGTCGGGCCTCGACCTCGACCTGCGCCGCGACGAGCCCTACCTCGCCTACGCCGAGCTTGCCGACGTCCTGCGCGTCCCGACGCGCACCGAGGGCGATGCGCTCGCGCGGGTCGAGGTGCTGCTCGAGCAGGTGCGCGTGTCGCTCGACCTCGTCGACGCGTGCGCCGACGCGCTGCGCGCGATCGAGCCCGGGCCTATCCACGTGCGACTGCCGAAGGTGCTGCGCGCGCCCGAGGGCCACACCTACGTGTGGACCGAGAACCCCAGCGGCATCAACGGATATCTCCTGGTGTCGCGCGGCGAGAAGACGCCGTACCGCCTCAAGGTGCGCAGCGCCTCGTTCAACAACGTCGCCGCGCTCGGCGAGATCCTGCGCGGTGCGCGCCTCGCCGACGTCGTCACCGTGCTGGCGTCGCTGTTCTACGTCGTCGGCGACATCGACCGCTGACCGGCGAGGTCACGACCCCTGGTCGCCCGCGGTACGCCGACGTACCGTGGCAGCACCACCCCAGGAGGTGCGCATGACCGAGGGCCTTCCCGAGGGCGAGCACTGGGCCGACGAGGGCGGCAGCCTGCCGCCGCTGCACTCGCGCGCGTGGTTCCTGCGCGAGGTGGCGAACGCCGGACCCGCCCAGCTCGACGACCTCTGGCACATCGCCGTGCAGCAGCTCGGCGAGGACGAGACGTCCAGAGTCTGGCAAGAAGCCCTCAGCGCCTCCGACGCCTCCGAGACCTGACCCCGAGACCCGCAGAGCGCACCTGCCAGGATGGCCGGCAGCTCCGGAACCGCCGCGCGCGCAGCGGTCCTGTTCGACTCCGGCAGGCGATCGAGCACAACCGCCAGCCACCGGACGTGCGCGGTGCGCGGCCGAAGGCCGCACCGGGCGGCGACGGCCCCGCAGGGGCCCGAGCCGACCGGTCCTCACCGCGCCGGCGACGCGAGCGGAACGGGCTGGGACGGGGCCGACGAAGGAGGTCGCGGCCCAGCCCGTTCAGCCGAGCGCAGCGAGGCCCCGCGAGCTTGGAGCCGCAGAAACACCGCGAGCTTGGAGCCGCGAGAAATCAGCCGCCGTGGGACTCGCGGATCAGACGCAGCCGGCGCACGGTCTCGTCGTCGATGCCGCCGTCGCTGAGCGACGCGATCGGTCGTGCTGCGGACGGCGGCGGCGCGCTCTCGCCGGCCGGGACGGACAGCGCCGCGGCGAACAGCGGCTCGAGCTCGGGCACCGGTGCGGGACCGGTGACCGGCGGGCGTCCCGAGCCCAGGTCGACGAGCACCGGGGGCGCCGGGGCAGGAACGGGGGCGGCAGCAGCGGCAGCAGCCGCCTCGGCTGCGGCCTGGGCAGCAGCGGCGGCACGCTCGGCGTCGACCCGGGCGGCCTCGGCCTGCGCGGCCTCGCGGGCTCGGCCCTCGTGGACCTCGGCGATGAGGGCGTGGAACCGGGCGGTCAGGTCGGCCAGCAGGGCCTCCTGGGTCGCCACGGTGGCGCGCAGCTCGGCGGCCTGGGCGGCGAGCTCGGCGATGTAGGGATCGCGCGCGGGCGGGGTGGTGCGGGCGACCTGGAGCTCCTGGCGGACGTCGGCGAGGTCGGTCGACAGGCGCGCGACGTGGGTCGCGAGGCTGTCGGCGAGCGCCTCGAGCCGCAGCATCTCGAGCTGGTCGCTCCAGCGGGTCATCCGCAGCGCGGCGAGGTCCTTCTGCAGCGCGGTGTTGGCCGCCTGCAGCCCGCGGCGCCCGCGCGGCAGCGCGTGGCGGGAGGCGGGGCGGCGGGCCATGAGGACGAGGGTAGAGGTCTCGGGGCGACGCAGGGGTGCTGGGCGCGGAACCCGAGCCCGGGCCGTGATCCCTGGCGGCTCAGGCGATCACGCAGCGTCGACGGCGACTACGGAGCGTGCCGGTCAGTCGTCGCTGCGGGTGGGCGACGGCCGCGGCGAGCCGCTGTGGCTGCCGTCGCCGCCACCGGAGTGGTGGCTCTCGCTCTCGCTCTCGCTGTGCGAGGGGCGGGGGCGCGACGACGAGGAGCTCGGTCGCGACGTGCGGGTGGACCCGGCCGTGGCCGGACGGGAGGTACGGCTGCTCGAGGCGACGCCGCCGGTGGTGCCGCGCGGGCTCTGCGCCGACGTCTCCGACTCGGCGCTGCTCGGCTCGTCCTCGGGCGACGGCGTCAGGCTGACACCGG